>JBOGXL010000370.1:0-3776 GCA_050694575.1 Actinomycetota bacterium
GACTCGCTCACCGGCAACCGTTATCTCTTCGCGGGAGCCAATCCGACCGCGTTCTTCGAGGACGGACACGGCTTCTTCTCGAAGCTCATCGACAAGGTCAAGAGCCCCATGCGCGCAATCAAGCGCGCGGCGCGGCGAGCACTCCCGGCGCTGTCCTTCGTGCCGGTCGTTGGAACGGCTATCGATACATTCTCGGCGCTCACTGGGCGGGACTGGCTGAACGGCGGAAAGAAACTCTCAGGCGCGGAGCGTGCGTTGATGCTCTCCGGTGCTGCTTTGGGTTTGATCCCCGGTGTCGGTCTCGCGGGCAAGGCCGCCCTTCGTGGCGCAAGCAAATTGAAGATGGTGTCGCGGATCGCCGGCGCAATTGGCGATCTCCGGTCGGCCAGTCGGCTCCAACGTGCAGTGCGCTTTGCTCAGGTCCGAGCTGCGTCGAAGAGGATTTGGTCGCGAATCGGTCCCAGGCTCGCGGACGAGACCGGCTCGATTGGTCGGCGTTTCACGAGAGACCAGGACGCCCTAATTCAGCTCGCGAAAGAGGCGAAGAGGCGCGGAGGCGTCGCCCTTGACGAAGCTAGGATACTTCGCAAGTGGGCTGACGAATACAACCTGCCCTCTCGTGGGCCAGAGAGGCACCTCGGCCGTCGTTGGGGCAGCGCGTGGCATATCCACATCGGACCAGTACGTCACATATGGATTAGATGGTAGATGGTGGATACGTATGAATTTTCACGAGAGCCTGGCGCCAATGATCTTCGGGCGCTCCTTCGCGCCGCGAAGCCTTTCTGTTCAGTCCTAGTTCTCGTAGTCCGCTCGAACCTAGGGCTAGCGGAACGGGGCCAAGACGTGCTCAAAAGGCTCCGGCCGTTCTTGCTGGAGCGGCGCGAGTCGCAACGATGGCCGGGGACCGAACTTCTTGAAGAGACAGCTACGGTCTACAGATTCGACGCCAACGAGCAGATGGTCGATCTAATGTCCGAGCTGGCTGTACCTCTCTTCGACTGGTGCCAACCGACTCTTCCAGAGGACCTATCCTTACTGCGCGACGACGAAACCGAGTGGCTCGTGTCGATCACCCACGAGCGTGACGCGTACTTGAAACTGACTCTTGAGGAGCATGAGGTGATCGTCGCCGAGTATCCTCAGTTAGCTGATCTTCTCGTGCTGAACAAGTCGGCGGGCGCTGACGCTCACGACTTGTGAGCTTGCCCCGATTCCGGAGAATGTCCCGACCGTCGTGGAACTTCGGTGACGGCCTCCTCATCTACGCACTTTCCTGAAGCATAGCTTCCTGCACCGACATGCCTTGCGCGTGTTGCTTCAGCGCCGCGATCAACACGTGCATGTCGCGGTAACCGTTCACGCGACGGAACTGTCGCTGCGCCACCACCATGCCGGCGGCCGTCCAGCGACACACCATCGTCCCGTCACGCCATCGCTTGACATTTCGCGTCACCTCCCTTGTGATCGAGATCATCGACTCGACGGCGTTGGTCGATCGGAGCGACCGCCGCAGCGAGTCGGGCAGCCCGAGTCGGTTCACGGTCAGCGTCTCGGCAAGTCCTTCACGGATCGATCCCGCGGCTCCGGGATGGTCGGCTTCGAGGTTGGCCGCCAGTGTCTCGATCGATCGCTGAGCTCGCTTCGCGTCCTGATCGCGCCACGCTTTGTCGAGCTGCTTGCCCACCGTGGCACGAAGGTGCTTCGGCAGATGCTCGAGCACGTTGCGTCGCTTGTGGATCTTATGAAGACATCCACATAAGATCCATTATGCGGAGCGGCGGATTATGTGGAAGAACGGCGAAAAGGCTCTGTGGGAGGCGGACTTTGGGCACCGACGGTCCGCATAGTCAGAGGCTCTCCAGGTCTCACCGGCGAGCAGTCGGTCCGGAGATCGATAACGGCCGGGTGCGCTGCCTATCGGCGTGGTGCGCGCGAGTGCTCGCTCCTTCAAGGTGAGATCGGCGTGCACGTATATCTGGGTGGTCTCGATGCTCTCGTGGCCGAGCCAGAGCGCGATGACCGAGGTGTCGACACCGGCATGGAGCAGCCGCATCGCTGCCGTGTGCCGCAGGACGTGCGGCGAGATCGTCTTCGCCGCAAGCGACGGACACCACATCGTAGCTGCCTTGGCGTGCCGGGCGACGAGTACCGTCACGCCGTAGCGGCTGAGGGGCGTTCCCTGCCGGGTTGGGAACAACGGGCTGGCGGGCTCTGCGCTGAGCTCGTCGAGCCACGCCTTGAGCACCGCTGCCGTTGTGGTTGTGAGCGGTGTCGCACGTTCTTTTGCGTCCCTTGCCGACGCAGCGCACGTGCGCTCCGGTTCCGAGCACAACGTCTTCGCATCTCAGGCCGGTGAGCTCGGAAACTCGCAACCCCGTCTGGATGGCGAGGAGCAGCAGAGCGTGGTCCCGCCGTCCGAGGAACTTGCTGCGATCCGGGGCGGTCAGGAGCGTCTTGACCTCGGGGTCGGTGAGGAAGCAGACGATCTCGCGCTCGAACCGTTTCGGTGGGATGGCGAGGATCCGCTCAATCAACCCGGCGTGGTCGGGATGGCGCAGCGCCGCGAACCGATAGAGCGAGTGGATCGCGGCCAGGCGGGCGTTTCTGGTCCTCACGCTGTTGCATCGGTCGCGCTCGAGATGATCTAGGAACGCGCCGATCAGGGACGCGTCGAGGTCCTCCAGCTCGAGTTTGGCGGGTGCCTTGCCGGTCTCGCGCTCGACGAAGCCGAGCAGGAGGCAGAACGCGTCGCGATATGCGGCAATCGTGTGCGGGCTCGCCCGGCGCTGGGAGAGGAGTCGCTCGGTGAAGAACGCCTCGAGTGTTGGCGCGAGCGTGCTCATGGCCGCCCCTCCGTCGCGGACTCCAGACGCTTCGCTGCCAGGCCCAGCAGCTCGGGCGCCGCCGACAGATACCAGTAGGTGTTGGCGGGATGGACGTGGCCGAGGTAGGTCGACAGCTGTGGCAGGCGCGACTCGACGCTCCCGCCGTCGCGATACCAGTCGATGAGGGTCCGCACCGCGAAGCTGTGCCGCAGGTCGTGCGGCCGGGGACGGCACGCCGCCGAGCGTCTCGTGATGCCGGCGTCACGCACGAGCCCGAGGAAGGTGAGATGGAAGTTGTCGTAGCGGAGCCGGGTCCCCGCCAGCGAGACGAAGAACGCCGGCGAGCTCGCTTGTGGGCAGAGCTCGTCGCGTCGTTTCGCGTAGGCGTGCATTGCCGCTGTGGTGGTCTCGTGCACGGGGATTTCGCGGGACTTGCCGAACTTCGAGTCGCGCACCACGAGGACTGCGTGGCCGAGATCGACGTCATCCCCATCGAGCCGGAGCGTCTCACCGACGCGCATCCCGCTCACCCAGAGCAGCCCGAGAAGAGTCTGAAAGGTCGTCCGGCGAAGCGGTGAGTGCAGCGTTGAGGCTGCA
The DNA here is from genome assembly GCA_050694575.1 of Actinomycetota bacterium. Classification (GTDB taxonomy): domain Bacteria; phylum Actinomycetota; class JAICYB01; order JAICYB01; family JAICYB01; genus JBOGXL01. Next base: position 3,426 of record JBOGXL010000370.1, read on the forward strand.
GCGATCAGCCTGCGCACCTCGTCCTCTGTGTAGAGGTAGGGGCCGACTTCACTCACGACGACGACGGCAACCTCGAGGGTGTCATCCAGCGCAAGAACCCCAACTCGAGCCAACCGCACGACGATCCGGCCGGGACCGACGACCGCGCGACAATCTTCACGTACTACACGCGCGGTCTGCTCAAGACGATCGACGGTCCGCGCGTGAGCCCCATCATCGACGTCACGACGTGGGGCGAAACCTCCGACGCCGACTATGGCGACTACGACCGCTCGGGCATGCCCAAGACCATCCGCGACGCGGAGGCCAAGACGAAGACCTTCGTCTACACCCCGTACGGGATGGTGGGCA
>JBOGXL010000371.1:0-2439 GCA_050694575.1 Actinomycetota bacterium
AGATGATGCTCGGGCAGTGGGGCCATTCTTACCCCGACGAGGTCTCACCTCCGAGCGAGCGCGAGGACTTCGCCGACATCCTCCTCCGCTGGTTCGACAGATGGTTGAAGGGCGACGAGCGATCGTCGACGGGTCCCGCCGTCGAGGTCCAGGACGCCGACGACGTCTGGCGCCGTGAATCCAAGTGGCCTCCGCAGGGCCGCACGGCGCTGCTGCGTCCCAGCCCGAGCGGCGGTCTGGCCGCCGATTCCCGGCCGCAACAAGGCACGGTTCTCCTAGCTGCGGACCCCTTCCACTTCCAGGATCCGCTCGCGGCCCAGGGCGCCGGCATCGGCACCGGCGGGGCCGATCTGCCCGTCGATCCTGCACAGATCTGCGCTCAGCCCCTATGTGCGGCCTTCCGCACCGCGCCGATGCAAGCGGTCTATCGCATCGCCGGCATCCCGCGCCTTCGGCTCACCGCGACACCGCTCGGCCCCGGCGGAACCGTCTCGGCCTTCGTGTTCGCTGAAGGCGGCGAAGGACTCCGAAGGATCGCCTGGGGCCAGGTGGATCTGCGTTTCCCTCGAGGCGACGACGTCTCGCGGAGCGTCGAGCCCGGCACGCCCATCGCGCTGGACTTTACGCTCCAGCCGTTCGACGCGCCCGTGAGGAAGGGCGAGCGCTTGACGCTTGTGCTCAGCATGGGCAACACCTACAACCGGCTGCCGGCCACGGCGCCGGGACCCGTGATCCTCGAGCTCGGTGATCGCACCACCGGGCTGCGACTGACTGCGGTGTCTCCGGCGCGATCGCAGTTCTTCCGGCCGCCGCGCTAGGCGGCGTGCCGGTCGCGGCGTCCGAGCCCGTCGATCCACCGCAACGGCCTCACGGCCTCGATCACGCTAGAGAGCGACACGACCTCTGAGAACGCGGTGAGCGCCACCAGCACGCCCAGCAGAACGGCGAGGGCCAAACGCGCCGACGCAGCCACGGCCGCGACGCCCGCGACGACCCCCAGCAGGCCGGCTCCCGTATCTCCGAGCATCACCTGCTCACGCATCTCGTAGACCGCGAACACCACAACGCCCCCGAGGAGCGACAACACCACCCGCTCGCTGCGCCCGGGGAGTCCGAGCACGACGAGCACGACGGCGGACGCGAGCCACACCTTGATCGCACGGCCGGGCCGGACGTCCAACAGGTTCGCGATGTTCGAGCTGAGCGCGACGACCGCTCCGGCGACACCGATCCACACCCCTTGTTGCCCGAGGGCTGCCGCCGCCGCAAGGCCCACTACTCCCCCACCGACGGCCTTCACGAGCCCGGTGGTGACGCGTCCGCGGAGGAGCTCACCGACGTGGCCGCCGAAGCCTCGCGCCCGTCGGTTCCCGAAGACGTCGTCGACGTAGCCGAGGGCGGCGATGACCGCGCCGGAAAGCAGCAGCGTGGTCGCAGGTGCGTCCCCGTCCGATGACGACATCAGTGCGAACACAGCGCCTAGAGCCAGCGGGACGACCAGCGCCACGCCCGCCGTACCCATGACCGGACGACCCCGGTAGTTCACGCGCAGATGCGGCGGCCGCCGGAACGACGGCGGCAACAGGCTCAGTCCACCGGCTACGGACAACGCCCCGAGAGCTATGGCGAGGACCGAGATCCAGACGTCGGTCACGTGCCCGGAGCGTGCTGCCCGGCGGCTCCCGGGGCACGCTTCTTTCGCGGCTCGACGGCATCGACGGCGACGAGCACGAGGAAGGGAACCGCGAAGGCCAGGGCCAGGGCCGGGATCGAGATGCCGGAGTCGTTCACCGCGAAGCCGAGCACGCCGGCCACGAGCGCTCCCCACAGCCCCGCGCGGAGCAACCGTCGTTCCGGCAGCACGTCGCGAAGCACGCCGCGCGGACGGATCAGGAGCAGCGCGAGCACCGCGAGTCCGACCGGGATGAAATAAGTCCACCGGGTGACGGTCAGCGACTTCAGCGCGGCGGCGCCCTTGCGCAGGACGATCACCCCGAGCTCGGAGAGATCCCCGTCCACGATGAGGCTCGCGAAACGCCCGAGGTGCGTCCGCGTCTCGGCCGGACGGAGCAGATCCACGAAGCTCAGACCTATCGCAGCGACGGCCGCCGCGAACGCCAACAACAGGATCGTGCGCCATCGGATCCGCCATCCGCGTCCCAGCGCGATGGTCACACCGACGGCCGGCACGCCGGCCAAGAGCCCGCCGAAGTCGGCGCCCATCGACGGAAGGCCGATGATCGGGAGCAACGCGATGCACGCCGCGACGGCCCAGAGCGGGAGCCGGTCTCGGCCTTGAAGCTCGGCCAGCCCTGTGAAGCCGAGCAACGCAGCCGAGAACAGGATCGTGTAGCCCGGATTCGATACGCCGTAGAACCGTCCGGCGACGAGCGGCGAATGGCCGAACACGCCGTTCACCTGAAGTGCGCCGCCCATCGC
>JBOGXL010000372.1:0-6095 GCA_050694575.1 Actinomycetota bacterium
CAAGCTCGTCACGGGAAGACCGCCGGCTCTTCGCGTGGCCATTCGCCGACGCCGTACCGTTTGCCGTTCGACCTGTACGCTCCCGGCTCTCCGTTCTGCACCGAGATCGCATCTGGGTCCCACCAGATCTCGCGCCCGTCCTGCATCGGCGTGTAGTCACGGGGGCCGAACTTCCACGTCCCCACCGGGCCGGTCCCGCCGGGGTACGCGAACATCCCCTGTTCGAAGGTCTCCGGCGTGAGATCGGGGCCCGCCATCTGCAGTCCGATCACCACGAGGTACAGCTGGTAATAGAGGATGTCGACGGCCACGGCCGGTTCATCGGATCGCACCGCCTTGTACGCGTGGTACCCGAGGCTGTCGCGGAGTGGTTGCAGGTCCCCGAGCGCGCTCACGCCGAAGGCGTGAGACCACTCCGACGAATCGTAGAACTGGCCGACGATGTCGATGTCGGTCAGCGCCGTGCCGAGGACGAGCCACTCGGGGAACCAGTTCTGTTCGCGCGCTTTGGCCGTCAGGAACACGGGAAGGATGGGGTCGCATCCGCACGCGACCGACGTGATGCCCTGATCCTTGAGCTTGGCGACGAGGCTCGCCGCCTGACTGGAGAGGCTCGCGATGTCGAGCGTGTACGACTCCCGAGCCGCGTAGCTGTTGCCTTCGCGGGCCAGGATCACCTCGGAGGCGTCGACACACTGTTGGTATTCGGGGTTGTCCGGAGCGAGGATCGCTATACGCCGCGGCTGATCCTTGAGCTCTCCACCCGCATGCCGGGCCGGACGTCCGTACACGCGCTTGTTGCCGTGATCGGCGAGAAGCTCCGCGAGGAGCGTGCAATCGGGCGTGAGGCTCCACGCGTACGGGCGCCGCGCCGTGAACCATTCGCGGGACATGTAGGGCGCGCCGAAAGCCATCACCTTCTGACGCGAAAGGGCGTCGGAGTAGGGCTGGCTGATCGCGCTCACGTCCGCGAAAGCCTTCACCTCGTTGGAGACCTTGATCGCGTCGTTGTTGGCGGCATCCTGCCCACCGCCGAGGATCTCCGTCGTCAGCTGGCCTCGGCCTTGGAACGGGACCAGCTCGATCTGGCGACCGTAGAGCTGGAACCGGCTGTTGAAGTAGTCCACGAGCCCGTAGGCCGTGCGTTCTATCGCTTCCGGCGAGTCCAGCACGTCGCCCCCGCCGATGGAGGCGATGGCGTCCTGGAAGCTGGGGTCGGAGGTCAGCCTGTACGCGATACGGATCTTGTCCGCGCCGACACCACGAGAGGTCGCTCCCCCGTTATCTCCCTCGAAGGAGATGCACGGTGGCGAGTAGGGATCCCCGGGCACCTGCTGCGCGCGATCGGTGCAGACCCCGATGTTCGCGCCGCCACTCGCGGGTCCCGACCCCCCTCGCGACGATCCGCCTTCGCCGGCGGACCCGCCCTCGAGCGCTCTGGAGCCGGCGCTTCCACCCGATCGTGATGTGACGATCTGCTCGGGCGCGTTGGTCGGCACCAGCGTGGTCGTAAGCGCGAAGACCGCGATGAACGCGACGAGCGGGCCGTAGCCGCCCAGGAGCAGGTCGGACGCGCCACCGATGCGCGCGCGAACATCCCTCACGCGGCTGCCCGTCTGTGCGTTCGGAGGTAGTCCGTGCCGAGCAGCGCGAGGGCGACGAGCATGCTTATCCCACCCGCCAGCGCCGCCGACCCGCGGCCACAGCCGGGAGATCCGCTCGGATGCGTCGTCTCGCAGCGCGTCGAGGCCCGGCCGGCCGTCGCCGCCTGAGCGCGCAGCTTCGGAGCCGCGCCCGGCGAGCCCGGCGTAGCGGTTCGCGGCACCGCAGGAGCCGGCACGACCACGGGGCGGAACGGAGGCAACGCACCGAACGGGCTCTCGTAGGCGGTCGTGTCGTGCAACGCGCGCGCCCCGCCGATCTCCAACGTCAGACCGCCGGACCCCGTGAAGCTCGCCAGCAGGATGTCGAAGACCGTGAGGGCGGCATTCACATACACCGGATCCGCCGGACAGCCCGTTCCTTGGAGCTGCTCGTACAGCGCGTCACGAAGCGGCTGCACCTCGGCCATCAACGAGCCGATCACCGGGTTGGCTTCGTCGTTGCCACCAAAGCGCAGGACGATAGGCGTGACCTCGGAGGTTCCGTCGTCGCGGCGGCGCACGGTGGGGGCGTCCATCGATATGCCCAGCGGGGCGAGAGCGGAGCTCATCGCCTCGAACGCATCTCGCAGCTCGGCCGGTGTCTCCGACGGCAGGGATGCGCCGGCGACCACGATACGGCCGATCGTGAACGTCTCGGACCGAGCTTCCTTGACACCCGTCGTGCGACTCACGGACCAGTGGACGTCCTCGAGCCTGACGAGACCGCCGGCGAGGTCGATAGCCCCGACGGTCGTCGTCCCCGTCGAGCTCCTGATCTGCGACCGTTCCGATATCCGCGCATCCGCCGTCGATGCCAACCCGATGATGGAGGCGACGGAAGGCAGCTCGAACACGCCGACCTCCGTCCGCGCTTGCGCCGACGGATCGGGCGACGCCGCCGCGAATTCGGTTGCACCGCGGACGAGCTGACCGTCGGCGTACGCGTTGGTCGCCGACCGTTCACCTTCTATCGAGTTGACCCGGAGCGGCCGCGGCACCTGGTCGGGAGGGATGGGCTCGGTCCCCGTGCACGCACCCGGTTGGGAAAGGATCAACCCGAAGACGCCGAGGTCGACGGCCTGCGCTTGCCCGTTGCCCTGGCGTCCCTGTGCGCGGGCCAGAGCTACGCCGAGCGTCAAGGCGTACTCGAGACCCCCGGTGAACCCTCCGACACGCAGCGACTGACCGCGGCCGAGAACGCTGCCGGGGACGAACCTGTCAGCGGCAGGAGCGGTCGGACCCAAACCGAGCGCGACCGAGAGCATCGCGGCGACGGCCGCCACGCGGCGACGAGTCACCAGAGGCATCGGGCGGCGTCCGAGTCGGGTGTGAACCGTTATGGCCTCCCGTGCGAAGCGTACACCGTCGATCTGGAACTATCGGATCTAAGGAAGGTGTTCCTCGATGGCAGCGGTGATCTCGTCCGACGTCGGCGTGACCTGCGTGCGGAAGCGCCCGACGACCTCTCCCTCGGGCGAGACGACGAACTTCTCGAAGTTCCACATCACGTCGCCCGACTTGCCGTCGGTGTCCTGGATGGCGGTCAGCTCGGCGAAGAGCGGGTGCCGATCCTCGCCGTTGACATCGACTTTCTCGAAGAGTGGAAAGGCCACCCCGTAGTTGAGGGAGCAGAACTCCCTGATCTCTTCGTGGGTACCCGGCTCCTGTCCGGCGAACTGATTGCACGGGAATCCGAGGACCGTCAGACCGCGTTCCCCGTACCGATCCTGCAGCTGCTGGAGCCCTTCGTACTGGGGCGTGAACCCGCAACGTGATGCGACGTTGACGACGAGCAGGGTCCGGCCCCTGTACGGCTCGAGGGTCGATTCCTCGCCGTCGATGGTCCGGACCCCGATGCCGTGGATGCCCATGTCTTCCCCCTGGATGCCCGGCTCGTAGGATAACGAGCCGCTGACAAACCTCCAGAACGACGTCAGGCCCCCGTCTCCTCCTTGGCAGGCTCCACAGGCGCGTAACCCGCGGCCTTGGGGACCGGGCCGACCCCGTCCTGCGAACCCGGCCCGGTTTCGGTGACCACCGACTCGTTGACGCCGAGCGCGCTGACCCGGAAGACGCGCAGGGGCTCTTCCTTGCCCTTGACCGACACCGGCGGCATGGCCGACAGCTCGAAGGCATGCCCCACGGCCTGCGCGCAGGCCTCGGTGATGACGACCTCTCCGGCCTCGGCCACCCCGCACAACCGGCTGGCGGTGTTCACCGTGTCACCGATGACCGTGTAATCCAGGCGCTGCGCGGACCCGATGTTCCCCACCACCGCCTCCCCCGTCGCGACGCCTACCCCGCATCCGCGCACCGGGAGGGCTGCGACCTCCTCGATCTGCATGGCTTCGTCGATGTAGCGCTGCATGAGCAATGCAGCTCGCACGGCTCGCTCGGCGTGTCGCGGCTCGCGCCGGGGAGCGTTCCAGAAGGCCATCACGCAGTCACCCATGAATTTGTCGACGGTGCCTTGCTCCTCGATGACGGCCCGCGTCATCGCGTCCAGGAACATGTTCAGCGCGGTCACGACCTTCGTGGGCGGCAGTTGCTCGGACGCGCTCGTGAACCCACGCAGGTCGGCGAACAGGACGGAGATCTCAGGGGAAGCGCCCTCGAGCGTCGCCACAGCATCGGCCGGAGCGGCGAGCACCTCGTCGACGACGTCCTTCGAGAGATAGCGGCTGAACACCTTGGTCACCCGCTGACGCTCGCGCAGCTCGGTGAAGTAGCGAGTGCCGATCGCGGCAACGGTGCTCAACCCGACCGCGAACACGGGATAGACGAGGTTCGTGACCGCACCGCCGTCGAACCGTCGGAACGCATAATAGGCCGCGCCGCTCCCCACGACGATCGGCGCGAGGGGTGTGATCAACAGACGCAGGTAGCTGACGCCGAGCGCGACGAGCAGGGAGATGACGAATACCCAGATCAGGGTCGTCGCTGTGGAGTCCGGCCTCAGATACGACCCGGTGAGGATGGTGTTGAGCGCATTGGCGTGCACCAGCACGCCGGGCTGGCCTTCGTCCTTGTTCAGAGCCGTCTTTTGGTAATCGCCAAGACCCAGAGCCGAAGCGCCCACGAGGACCAGCCGACCATCGAACGCATCGTTTGGGACGTCGCCTTTGAGTACATCGATGGCGGCATAGGAGGCGAACCCTTCCGCGAAGTTCAGGTCCATGAGGTGTGCGTCGCCGGTCGGAATCACACCGTCGAGAGTTCGTACACCGTTGGGGGCCAGAGAGAGCTGCTCCTTCTCGGGCTGGCTCAGCGCCAGGCTCAACGAGATCGCTGGTAGGAGCTGATCGTCAGGAGTTGCGACAACCGGAGCGAGCGCGCGGACGATGCCATCGCGATCGGGATTGACATGAACGTGGCCTACATCCAGAGCCCCGTCGCGTACCTGTTCGATGGGTGGGAAGTAACTACGGGCCGCCGGCAATTCGCGAGGAGCTTCACCACCGAACTCGACCACTCCGGCCATCACGACGTTCCTCGCTTCGTCGATGGCCTCGCTCAACGCTCGATCGGCATCGGGATCGCTCGGCTCGGTGAAAGTCACGTCGTATCCGATGCGATCCGCTCCCCTACGAGCGATCGCTCGGATGAGGTCGGCATGAACCGACCGATCCCACGGCCAGCGGCCCACCTCCGTGAGACTCCGTTCGTCGATGAGGACCACCGCGATCCGAGCATCGGGGTCGCTGGCCGGGAACAGTCGATCAACGATCCCTCGTTGCGGGTCTTCGAACGCGTTGGCGGACAAGCCGACCCAGGCGAGGAGCGTGATCGCTAGGGCGATGAGGACCGAGGAGATTAACGCGATCCGCCGATGTCGCATCCGCTAGCCGATGCTACCCGGCCGGGGTCAGCCTATCAGGATGCGCACCGGCCGCTATTCTCTTCACTGTAAGGAGCCGGAGACGAGTTCACCAGGCGGTTAACCGAATGGATGATCCACGACTGGCTGCCCGGCGCGTAGTCGAGGTTGAAGACATGCCACCACGCACCTGAACCTCCCGGGACTTCGAAGCTGGCTCGGAGGACGGAGCCGTCGAAGATCTGCACGAGGCCTCCAGAGCCCGCGACGTTCCCACCGATGGGCAGTGCTCGGTAGTCGTTTACGGCAAACCGATAGCTCCCGGTGAACCCCTGCGTGATCGTGATCTTCTCAGGCCCGTGACCGTCTTCGTCGTCAACGTCGAGCTGAGCGAACGGACAACTGTCCATATGGCCTCGCTGATTGTAGTAGACGTGGAATCTATTGCTGCTAGGCAGCCACAGGTGCGCGTCGAGATCTTCGGGCGTCGCGTTCCACGTCAGTTCGATCCGCAAGCCCTGACCGGTGATTGCCGGTGACAACTCGAAGTCGATCGTCTCTGTCTGGCCCGCGGAGATCGTCACCGATCGCTCCGAAGCCGCAAATCCGGTCGCGCTGGCATGCAAGGTGTACTC
>JBOGXL010000373.1:0-3413 GCA_050694575.1 Actinomycetota bacterium
GGGCCCCTCGTCACCATCCGGAAGTTCGCACGTTCGCTGTGGTCGCTCGACGACCTCGTTGCGATGGGCTCGCTCGAGGATCCGGTCGCGGTTCGACTCGCGGAGGCGGTGAGGGAGCGCGCAAACATCCTCGTCTCCGGTGGCGGGGGAACCGGCAAGACCACGTTGCTCGGGGTGCTCGCGCGACTCGTCGAACCCCACGAGCGGGTCGTCACCATCGAGGATGCAGCCGAGCTTCGGCTCGGAGAACGTCACGTCGTAGGCCTCGAAACGCGGCCGCCAAACGTGGAGGGCCGAGGAGAAGTCACGCTTCGAGATCTCGTTCGATGCGCGATGCGGATGCGCGCCGACAGGATCGTCGTCGGAGAGGTTCGAGGTCCCGAGGCTCTCGACATGCTCCAAGCCCTCACGTCCGGTCACGCCGGTTCCATGGCGACCGTGCATGCCGATGCGCCCGAAGAGGCGCTCATGCGTCTCGAGGTGATGGCGCTCATCGCTGCACCGGGCCTGTCGGTCGCGGCCGCCCGGACGCTCGTGGGCTCGGCGATAGACCTCGTCGTACACGTTTCTCGGGACCCCGAAGGTCGACGCCGAGTCGATCGTGTTGCCGATGTGATCCCGGGTCCCGATACGCCCGTGCTCCGAACTTTCGACCCGTGTGTTCCGGCATGAGGTTCCTGCGCGGACGGAGCTCGGATCGTGCCGACGTCGTCGATACCCTGCGCGACGTCGCCGATGGGTTGCGCTCTGGGCTCTCGTTGCGCCAAGCGCTCAACCGGACAGCAGGGAGATCCGGGTCGCCTCTCGCGCCTCTCGCGTCGGCGCTCGCCGCCGGACAGCCGATAGTCCCGTCCCTCCGCGCCGCGGCTGTCCGTCACGGCGGCGACGTCGACCTCTCCTCGGCGCTCTGCGTCCTCGCCGTCCACGCCGAGGCGGGAGGCGATCCACTCCCTGCTGTCAAAGCGCTGGCCGAGCGGCTCTCGCGTCGCAAGAGCGCTCGAGCGGAAGCGAAAGCGCTCACGACGCAGGCGCGGCTTGGTTCGCGCGTGCTCCTGCTTCTCACACCGGCGTTCTTGTTGCTGGTCGTAGCGACGGATCCACGCGGGATCGTCCGATGGCTGACCGAACCGCGCACACGTGCGGCCGTTGTCAGCGGCCTTGCGCTGCAGGGATTGGGCGCGCTGTGGATGGGAGCCATAGTCGGGAACGCGACGGGCGAGCGCTCGAGGCTGGCGGGCGTGCCCGTCCTCCGAGCTACCCATGCCCTGATCGCCGGACGAAGCCGGCCGCGTCTCGACGAAGAGATGGCCGATGCCGCGGACACCATGGCCTTTGCGCTGGACGCCGGTCTCGCACCGTCCGCTGCGTTGAGCGCCGTCGCTCCGTACGCGGGGGGCGACGTGGGGGTCGCCCTCCGGCGGGCGGCTTCCGATGTCTCGGCGCTGCCACATGCGAAGGTCGGCGACGCACTTGCGTCACTGGAGGGTCGGGCGCCGGAGCGATTCGCTGCGGCGTACGAGTCGGCCTTGACCCTCGGCGTACCGCTGGCCCCGGCGCTCCGGTCGTTGGCGGACGAGCTTCGCGAACGGGGGTCGATCACCCTCGCGGAGGACGTCCGCCGGGCGAGCGTTCGTGTCCTGATTCCGCTCGGGGTTCTCGTCCTTCCCGCTTTCGTTCTGGCGTGTCTCGTCCCGCTCTTCGTCGGGGGCCTGGAAGGCATCGCCGGTTGACCGCTTCTGAAGGGAGAAGATGTGCGCAGATGGAGGAGATTTCGTATGGCCGTCCGGGAGTCGATCGATTCGCTCATCGTCCGGCTGGGTGGGTGGAGCGCAGCGCCGCGGATGCGAAGCGAGGCCGGACAAACCGTCGCGGAGTACGCTCTCGTGCTCCTCGTTGCGGCGGCGATCGCCGTCGCGTTCCTCGTGTGGGCGAAGCAGTCGGGCAAGCTCGATGCGTTCTTCGACCTCATCTTCGACAAGCTCGTGAACTCCGTCGATCCGCAGGGCAGCCCCGCGCCGTAGTGTCCCGTCCGGCCGTGGAGCACGGGCAGGCCACTATCGAAGCCGCTCTGACGCTGCCCGTGGTGCTCATCGGACTCCTGCTCATCGTCGAGGTCGGTCTCGTAGTGCGCGATGCCTTGGCCCTGGTGCAAGCGGCGCGCGAAGGTGCACGAGCGGTGGCGGTGCTGGGTACCGACGACGCCGCCGCGAGCGCGGTGCGGCGCTCGGCCGGACCCCTGGACGCCGACCGCATCGAGATCGACATATCGCCGCCCTTCTCCGAGCGCGAGCGCGGCGGGGCGATCACCGTCACGCTCCGCTACGAGGCACGACTGCGGATCCCGATCGTCTCGCGGATCGCGTCAATGGAACTGCCGTTGCGGTCGTCTGCGACCATGCGATCGGAACGCTCGGCACCGACGCCTACGCCGGCGCCTCCGCCGTGAGTGAGGACGGCTTCGTCTCGGCGATCGTCTTGGCGAAGCTGGCGCTGGTCGGCTTGCTCTGCCTCGCCGTGGCCGACGCGGCCAACGTTGTGGTCGCTCGCGCCCGCGCGCAGTCGGCGGCTGATGCCGCGGCGCTCGCCGCCGCCGTGGCTCAGTGGCCGTTCGCCGGGCGCGATGAACCTCCCGAGGAGGCCGCCGCACACGTAGCGGCGCAGAACGGCGCCGATCTCGAGTCCTGTGCGTGCCCGCTGCGAGGCCGACGCGCGGTTGTCGTCGTCTCCATCGCCACCCGGATACGGTTGCTCGGCGTGGCCCCGTCGAGAGTGCGGGCCGGCGCCGAATCCGCGCTCGATGTGAACGGAGTGTTCGAGCCGCCCTAGCCGGTCGCGAACCGGCGGCGAGTGATGTCGCCGCGCAGGGCAGCGTCAACGGCGTCACCGAAACCGCGTGGCGTATCGCTGGCCAGCCACGCGTCGAGATCGGCGTCGGTTCGCCATTCGCTCAGCAGCAGGTAGCTCGGCTCGTCGTCGAAGGCACGGCCGGCGTCGGCCCACAGTGCTCCGGGGGCCGTGCGCATGATCGCCAGCAGCTCGTTGACGAGCGTTTCGAAGCGTTCGGTCTGCTTCGGGTCGACGGGGTAACGCTCGAAGCTCAGGACCGTCAATCGATGGGCTTGTCGCCGAGCGTGGCGCGAAGGGTCAGTCGCCTGCCGTCGCGCACCACCACGAGATCCACCACCTCGCCCACGCGGTGCTGGCGGATGGCGACGACGAGGTCGTCCATGCTGTCGATCTTCTCACCGGCGAACTCGACGACGACGTCGTTCGGCTCGATGCCCGCTCGCGCGGCGGGTGAGTCCGGGACGACCTCGATCATCAGCGCGCCCTGCTCGACGCCGAACTCCGCCGCCGCCTCCTGCGTGATGTCGCCGCCGGTGACGCCGAGCCACGGGTGCGTGGCCCGTCCC
>JBOGXL010000374.1:0-12994 GCA_050694575.1 Actinomycetota bacterium
ATCCCTTGGACGGTGTTCGCCACGATGTCGGCGACGAGCTGGTAGCCGGGGTTGCCGCCGATGTCGCTCTCCCAGAAGTTCAGGAACGTGAACCGCTCGGCGAGCGGCGCGTGTTGGGCGTCGAACCAGTACAAGATCCTCGACGGCACGTCACCCAGGAGCACGACGGTGATGGCGACCAGCCAGGAGCCGAGGAGGATCGCGGTGGTCCAGGTCAGCTTGCGTGTGCTTCGCACGACCAGCCCCAGGGGAAGCGCCAGCGCGATACCCACGATCAGGGCTCTGAGCACGCCGTAGGGGACCATCTCGACTGGATTCTATCGGCACCCGGTGCGTCCGCGTGAATCCATTCACAAAGCCCGGCTGACCAGGCGATTCACGCGTTCACAACCTTGTTCTTCGGCGTCTGGAGACGCTCGTCCTGACCGAGCGTCAGTCGCGGGGGCCGAGTTGGCGCCGCTGGAGCGTCCGAAGCTCGTCGGCGTACTCGGATTCGTCGTACAGCCCGGAGGCCCTGTCGACCTCGAGGTCCTCCAGCGCGGCCGCCATAGTCGGCAGGTCCGCGCCACCACCCGCGCCGACCTGTGAAGAAACCCGCGACGAGTACAGGGGTGCGGCGACGAACGCAGCCAGTCCGACGAGGACGACGGCGAGAACGATGACGTCCATCAGTTGTGGCTCGGTATCGCCGGCGTGCGGATCGGGGTGTCGATCTCGCGCTCGCGCGCCCGCCGACCGCGGGGATGACGGCCCGCGACCATCCCTATCAGTCCACCGAGGAAGGCGATGAAGGCGCCTATCCACACCCAGAGCACGAGCGGGTTGTGATGGATGCGGAAGACGGCCTGTCGGTCCCCGTCGTCGACGACCCCGGCAAGGATCACGTACAGGTCGGCGCGCGGAGTGGATCGGATGGCGATCTCCGACTGCGGTTGGTCCCAGTTGCGATGGAAGTTGAGCTGTGGGCGCAACGTCCCGATCCTGCGGCCGTCGCGCGAGAGCTCGATGACGGCGAGGTTCACTTCCTTGTCGGGTGCCGCGGGTCGCTCGAGGCGGTCGAAGCGCATCGTGTAACCGGCGGCGGTGAAGCGTTCGCCCGGCGACGCCGCGACCTCCACCTGGGTTCGTCCCAGGCTCCCCGCGAAGCCGATGACCATGATCGCGACGCCGAGATGAACGACGTAGCCGCCGTAGCGTCGCGGGTTGCGGGCGAACAGCCCGCGAGCCGCGACGCGCCACCGCACTCCCCGAAGACGAGATCGAGCGCGCACGGCGCGCGCGATCTCGAGGACGCTCGTCGAGCCGAGCCACACCGCGATCCAGACCAGCCCGGCGAACGGCGCTCGTCGCGACCCCAGGAGTGCGACGACAGCCGACCCCGTAGCCACGATGGTCGACATGCCCAGACGTCGCGCGACGCGGGCAACGGAGGCGCGCCGCCACGGGATGACCGTCCCGATCGTGGAGAGCAACAGCAACACGGCGCCTATCGGCGCCATCACGCGGTTGAAGAAAGGGGGGCCGACGGCGAGCTGCGATCCCGACACGGCTTCGGTCGCGAGGGGGAGCAACGTGCCCCAGAGCACGACGGCCGCAGCGCCGATGAAGACGAGGTTGTTCACGAGGAAGACGGCTTCCTTCGAAACCGGCGAGCCGAGGACGTTGTCGGCGCGCAGGTGCGGCAGCCGCCACACGAGGAGGCCGAGACCGAGGATGGTCTGCAAGGCGAGGAAGAGGAAGAACCACTTGCCGATGGGGGACTCGGCGAAGGTGTGCACGGAGGAGAGCAGTCCCGAGCGCGTCAGGAACGTCCCGAAGGTCGCGAGCGTCGCCGCGACGACGACGAGGAAGACGTTCCAGACCTTCAGCATCCCCCGCCGCTCGTGGACGACGGCCGAGTGCAGGAGAGCGGTCGCGGCGAGCCACGGCATGAAGGCCGCGTTCTCGACCGGGTCCCAGCCCCAGTAGCCGCCCCACCCGAGCTCGGTGTACGCCCACGCGCCCCCGATCACCAGACCGGCCCCCAAGGCGAGCCACGGCACCAACACCCACCGCCGGACGAGCCGGATCCAGTCGAGGTCGGTCTTGCGGATGACGAGCGCCGACACGGTGATCGCGAAGGGGACGACCAGACAGACCAACCCCGTGTAGAGGAGCGGCGGGTGGATGACCATCCCCGGGGAGTGCAGCAGCGGGTTCATTCCGCGGCCGTCCGGCGGGGGAACGTCGACGCGGGCGAAGGGGTTCTCCGCCAGGGTCGTGATGACGAGGAAGAAGAGCTGCGCGCCGGCGAGAACGGGGATCGCCCATGGAACGAACGGCTCGCGGACGGGCGAACGGCGATTCACGAAGATCGCAGCAACGACAGCCAGGACGAGGCACCACAGCAACAGCGATCCCGCCATGCCCGACCAGAAGGCCGAGAACGTGTACCACGGTTGAGCGGCGCGCGATGTGCTGAGCGCGACGTAGCGGATCGAGAAGTCGCGAGTGAAGAACGCATACCACAAGAGCGCCGACGCGCCGGCTACGCACATCGCGACGGCGCCCAACGCGCGTCGCGCACTCGCCAGCAGCTCGGGACGCACGACCGTCCAGGTGCTGCTCATGGGGTCGCGCCGTAGGGACGCGGGTGCGGCGAAGAAGGCGTATGCAGCGAAGGCGATGGCGACGCCGAGGAGTCCCCTCCCCAGCATCAGGACCTACCGAGGTGCTCTTCCGTCTTGTCCTTCGGCACGAACTTGGATGAGCACTTGGCTTGGATGCGTTTGGCGACGAGGGTGTTCCCGACGATCCGGCCTTCGGCTATCGCGTCCGTGCCCTCCTTGAGCGTGTCGGGCACCTCGCCGGTGTACCGGACCGGCACCTCGCGGCTGCCGTCGGTGATGACGAAGCTCACCTGGGTCCCGTTGCGTTCGAGCGACCCGCCGGCGACGCGACCTCCCACACGGACGTTGCGTCCGGCGATCCCCGTCCCTTCCTCGATCTCCGACGGCGTCTTGTAGTACGCGACGGCGTCGGGCGATGTGACGGCCCAGGCGGCGAGACCGACGATGCCGGCGACGATCAGGGAGACGCCCGTCGCCCATTTGGCGCGACGAGACCGGCGTGGAGGAGACGGTGGCGCGTGGTCCACGCGCTTACCCTAGCTCCCGCTCACCCTGGGGGCTTCGCGGGAGCTCCTCGAGCCGGCGAGCGATCTTCCGCTGCGTGAGCGCGAGCCGCACGACGTAGGCGCCTATGACGAGCCACGCGATGCCGAACGCGACGGCGAGCCAGGGCAGCGACGGATCAGACATGCGCGGCTTCGAGGAGCTCGACCCGGGTGCGCGACTCTTCGATGCGGATACGGATCGCGGCGAGGGCGATGAACAGGACGAGGAGCGCCAGGAACGAGATGAGGAGGGTGAGGAGCATCGTCGACGGAAGGTCCGGCCCGCCCGTCCGCAGGACCGTCGCGTCGGGATGCGCCGACCGCCACCAGTTGACCGCGAAGTGGACCACCGGGATGTCGATGGCCCCGATGAGGGCGATCACCGCCGAGAGCCGGGCGCGGTGTTCGCCCGGCGGCGTCAGTGATCGGTACAGGAGGTAACCGGCGTAGATCATCCACAGGACGAGCGTCGACGTGAGTCGTGCGTCCCACGCCCACCACTGTCCCCACACGCGGCCCGCCCAGATCGGTCCGGTGGTCAGGACGATGGTGAGGAAGACCAAGCCGACCTCGACGTTGGCCACCGCGATCCTGTCCCACCGCTCCCAATCGTCACGGCGGCGGAGAAGCATCACGCTCGCTCCGGCCGCGATGAAGAAGCCGATGTAGGACAGCCACGCCGAAGGCACGTGTACGTAGAAGATCCTTTGCACCTCACCTTGCAACGCCTCGGTCGGCGCGTAGAGGAAGATGAGCGCCACCGCGATCATGACGGCGACCACGGCCGTGAACGGCAATACCGCAGAGACTTTGCGTTCGCTGCCCATCACTCGTCGAGAACGTACTCGAAAAGAAGCAAGCTCGTCCCCCATGAGATGACGTCGAACGCTGCGAGAAGGACGTAGCCCGTGGCGACGTCGGCGAGCGGCTCACCGGTGAGGTGAAAGGCCAGCAGGCGAACGCACGCGATCGTTTGCGGAACCACGAGAGGGAAGAGCAGGATCGGCAGGATCACGTCGCCGGCCCGCGCTCCGCCGGATACTGCCGCGAAGAGCGTTCCCCACGCGATGAGCCCGAGCGCTCCGAGCAGAGCGACGGCGATCGCGGCTCCGATATCGGCTGCGCCGGCGCGGAAGAAGACGGCCGTCAAGGGAACGAGGACGCACGCCAGGGCTCCGACGACGACGAAGCTCGAGATCGCTTTGCCGACGAAGAGCAAAGTTGGATCGAGGGGCGAGGCGCGCAGTCCCTCGAGCGTCCCATCCCGTCGCTCCGACTCGAACGACCGTCGGAACTCGAGGACGCTCGCGAACACGATGGACGCCCATAGGAAGCCGGCACCGGCCAGAGGTCGGGCGGTGGACTCCGGCGGCAACGAGAAGTGCAGGGTCACGAGGACGGCCGTCGCGAACAGAACCAGGGTCCCGAGGCGCTCGAAGCTTCGCGCTTCGGCGAGCGTGTCCTTCCACAGCAGCCAAGCGACTTTGCTCATCCCGGCGAGTCGCTCGGTTGACGTAGTCCCACGGGTAGGAGCGTCCCGTGACGTAGCTCGAAGCGTGACGCCGCCTCCGCGCTCGAAAGGTCGTGCGTGGCAACGACGACGGTGGGGCAGCGTGAGAGCAGCGCGCCGACGGCCGCGGCCCCTTCGGCGTCGAGAGCCGCGAGCGGCTCGTCGGCGATGACGAGCTGCGGATCGGTCGCGAGTGCCCGTGCGACGGCCGCGCGCTGGCGCATGCCTTGCGAGTACGCGCCGACGGGGGTCTTCGACGCCGGGTCCAGGCCGACGGCTCTGACGAGCTCGCGCCCTCGGTCCGTGATGTCGCCGGCGTCGTAGAGCCGGGCCCAGAAGCGGAGATTCTCCATCACCGTCATCCGCGGGTAGAGCGCCGGTGTGTGTGCGACGAAGCCGATGCGCCTCCGGATGGCCGGGTCGGACGTCGACCCGCCGAGGATCTCGACGTTACCCGACGTCGGGCGCAACAGACCCGCGATCACGCGCAGCAGCGTGGTCTTGCCCGACCCGTTCGGTCCGGTGATGGCTATGTGTTGGCCCGCGTCGACGTGCAGGTCGACTCCGGTCAGCACCCGGCTCGTCCCGAAGCGGCGTTCGAGGCCGTGAACGACGATGGCGCTCATTCGGCCGCCACTGGTTCGGGGGCATTAGGCGAAGGGTCTTGCCGTCGCCGGCGCCTAACGAGCGGGAAGGCGAAGAGGGCAAACGCGAGCAGGACGGCGACGATCAGACCGCCGGCGCGCAGGACCGGGCTCGATCCTCCCGCCGAGATGACGAGTAAGAGGCGATCGCCGCGATCGACGTCGCGTGCCTCGTACCGGCGGTACTCGCGCTCTTGTCCACGCGGGCCGACACGCACATCGCCCGCGGCCGAGAGGCCCTGGGCGCGTCCGGTCTGGACCTCACCCCCGACGAGCACCTCGAAGCGCTCCGTGTCAAAGGACGGCCGGTGCGCGAACCGCAAACCGCTGCGAGGCATCGGAGCCACGTACGTGTAGGTGATGTCCCGACGTCCGGGCGGCAGCGGTGCGCTCGAGATCAACGACCCGCGATCCAGCTCGAGGTAGCGCCTGTCCAGTCCCGCGCGCGGATCTATCGCGTTCGCTCCGGGCAGAAGGGGAAGTCGGAGGCCCCCGATGAAGGCACGCTCTCCCCGGTTGCGGACGGTGACCGCATGGACCGCTTGCACGCCTTGCTCGTCGCCGATGATCGCGATCGACTCCAGCTCGAGCGTGAGATCGTCGGCGCCGCGCGTCGTCTCGGCGACGACGATGCGTACCGGGTCGTCCTTCGTGCTTCCGAAGCGAAGCACCTCAGACGGGAACGTGGCCCCATCGAACCTCGCCTCCGCGACGTACGGGGTACCGGGTGTCACGTCGAGGTCGGTGAACGCCACCCGGCCGGCTTCGTCCGTGCGCCCTGAGCGGGTCTCGGCTCCCTCGTCGGAGAAGAGCGGGATCAACGAGACGCGAACGCCCACCATCGGGTCGCCGTCCGCCGTGCCGACGACCGCATGTACCTCGTCTCGGACCCGGGATCCTTCTGTGCTTGCCTCGGGCTCAAGGGCGATCCTCGGCGCCGGCGGTTCCCCTTCCTCGGACGATTGGATGAAGGGCAGAGCCACGCCGAAAGCCACAGCGGCGCCACCGGCGAGGATGGCAATGACGGCCAGCGCACGCGGCATCGAGGTGAAGCCGGCCTTCGCGAGACGGAGGCCGCCCATGACGCCGAGCGTGACACCGCCGCAGACGAGTGCGATGACGATGAATGCTTGCTGCAGGCTATACTCCGCGCGGTCGAGGGCAGCGCTTTAGGACACACGGTACTCCGGGAGAAACATGGTCGAAGCGCGGACCGACGCCGCGTATCAAGTCGAACCGGACTTCGCGGCGCGCCAATCGATCCTTTGGGCCATCGCATGGCTCGTCGGCGGCGTCACCATCACGCTCGCCGTGCACGCACTCCTGCTGTGGCCCGACATCCTCGCGAAGGTCCCGCTCGTCGATCTGTCCTACGGTCGCCTCCGCGGCGTGTCCGAGACGACCATCGTCTTCGGCTGGCTCGGCACCATCGGCTTCGCCGTGATCTTCGCGATCCTTCCCCGCATCGCCGGGGTGCAGCTGCACAACGAGGTGTTGGGCGCTGCGACGACGTTGACGTGGAGCTTGCTCCTGACGGGTGGCATCGTTGCGGTGCTGCTCGGCGTCAATCAAGGACGGCTGCTCGCCGAGCTCCCGGCCGGAGCCGACCTGGGGCTCGGGCTGATGCTCGTCCTCGTCCTCTTCAACGCGGGTGTCACGATCGTTTCTCGCCGCGAACGAACTCTCTATGTCTCCGGTTGGTACATGGTTGCCGCAGCGTTGCTGGCGCCCATCGTGTGGGTGGCGGGCAATCTTCCGGTGTTCTCAGGTGTGACGGACACCATCGTCGCCGGCTTCTACCTCAACGGCGTCGAGCTGTTGTGGCTCCTTCCTCTCGGTCTCGCGGCGGCGTACTACGTCGTGCCGGTGGAAACGGGTAACCCGCTGTTCTCCGCCGCGCTCGCACGCGCAGGGTTCTGGAGCCTCGTCTTCGCCGGAGGCTGGACGGGACAGCGCTTCTTCCTCGCTGGACCGGCCCCCGACTACCTGGACGTGATTGCCGTCGGCATGTCCTTCGTCCTGTTGATCCCCGTCCTCTCCTCCGCGGCCAACCTGCTGGCCACGGGCCGGGGACGATGGCACCTCGTCACGCAAGCCTTCGGTCTGCGTTTCGCAGTCGCCGGGATCGGGTTGCTCGTTTCGTGGATCGTGCTCGTCGTCTTCAGCACCGTGCCGTCGGTTTCGCGGTTCGTCGGGCTGACCGGGTGGCAAGCCGGTATCAGGCACCTCGCGATGTTCGGTGTGTTCACGTCCTTCGCTTTCGCGTTCGTCTACCACGCCTATCCCTTGATGGTGGGGCGCGATTGGTACTCACGAACGCTTTCTGCGTTCCACTTCTGGACCACGCAGGTCGGCGTCGTCGCCGGAACGGCGATGTTGCTCGCGACGGGCGCGGCGCAGTCGGTGGCCGGGGACGCGCAGATCGTCCCCGTCCTTCGCATCGTCACCGCCTTGTGTTTCGCCGCCGTCGCGATCGCGCAGTACGCCTTCGCTTACAACATCTTCCGGACCGCTCGATCCGGCCCGATCGTCGGCGTGTGGGCGCCCGGCGAAGTTGCGGTGGGGACCTCGCGATGAAGCGCGTGCGCGTCGACCAGCGGGCCGGGCTGCTGATGGGCGGTGTCGTCTTCGCGACGTTCGTGGCGCTCGGCGCGGCCGTGGCTCTGCCGGCCGGCGACCCGGAGCTCGCGGCCGACGCCCGGGACCTCTCGCCGCTCGAGGAACGGGGGATGACCGTCTTCCGCAGCGAGGGCTGTTGGTACTGCCACACGCAATATCTCCGCAATACCGCCGGCGATGTAGCCCTCGGCGAACCGTTGGGGCCGGACGCGTACGCCGGCGCGTCGCCCGCGATGCTCGGACATGAACGCATAGGGCCCGATCTGCTCACGGTCGGATTCACCGATGCCGCCGGTGTGATCGCGTATCTGCGGGAGCCGGGCAAGGACGGGCGAAGGACGGCTATGCCGTCGTACGCCTATCTCGGCGAGGACGATCTCCGGGCGCTGGCCGCGTACCTGCTGTCGTTGCGGTGAGCCTTCAAGACTACGTCCTTCAGATCGGGTTCGTGATGATCGCGGCCGGGGCGGCTATGGCGGTGCTCGCGCTGTTCCCGGACGTCGGGCCGTGGCGCCGTGACCTTCCGATCGAGGCGGAGCCACCGGTGGAGGTTCCCGAGAACGTCACAGATTCGAGGGCGCGACGGAAGGCGTCGCGTCCGCGGAAGAAGGCCGCGTCGTCGTCGCGGAAAGCCGCGCGGTAGAGGATGAAGACGCGCCAGCGCGGGATGAAGACGGCTTCCTGTCTCCCACCGACCGACGAGTCTTCGTAGCTGAAGATCTCCGCCGGCGCGCCGCCGATCGTCGTCTTCACCTTTCCCGCCTCGATCTTCTGCTCACGCAGATACTCGAGGAACTTCTCCGGGGTCTGCGCGCTGTCCACGAAGATGTCGAAGACGGCCGTCGCGGTGCCGGCCCGCGTCGCCGTGGGATCGGCGATGGTGCCGTCGGTGAGCTTGAGGTTGCCGCCCTCGCGGTCTGACACCTGCCATCCATCGGGGACGTCCAAGGTCAGGGGACCGATAGTCGTCGATCCCGACCCGCAAGCGGCGGCCAACAGCGATATCGCCACCGCCGTCGCGACCTTCGTGCGGATCATCAGTCTCAACCAGTTTCGCGCATCACTCCCATCGGAACGTGACCGCGGCCAAGCCGCACGCTCCGAGGGCCCATGCGCCGAGGGTGGCGAGGTCGGCGACGTCAACCGGAGCCGCCTGCAGCGACGAGCGGAGAGCCGACGCGAACGGCTCCGCCGGGAGGATGCCCGCGACGGCGGCGAGTCCGTCGGGGAGTTCCGAGAGCGGGACGACTATCCCGCCGAGGAAGAGGAAGACGAGGAACAGCGCGTTGGCCAGAGCGAGGTTCAACTCGGCCCGGAGTCGTCCGGCGAGAAGGAGGCCGAGGCCGGCGAACGTGACGACACCGAGGACGACGAGCGAGATCGACGGTCCGACGGGGCCCTGTAACCGCCAGCCCAGACCTGCGCCGACCGCACCGACGGCCACGGCCTGTATGGCTACCACCACCAGGATCGAGACGGCCTTGGCGATGAGCAGC
The DNA here is from genome assembly GCA_050694575.1 of Actinomycetota bacterium. GTDB lineage: Bacteria > Actinomycetota > JAICYB01 > JAICYB01 > JAICYB01 > JBOGXL01. Next base: position 9,424 of record JBOGXL010000374.1, read on the forward strand.
CCGTCTCTGCCCAGCGGCGTGAGCCCGAGCCGCCGAAGCACCCCGCTGTGCCGTTCGAATCCCGTCGCTATGCCGAGGCTCGTCATAGCGCTCGAGATCACCGAGAGCGCGAGCACGCCCGGCACCAGGAAGTCCACGGCGCGTCCCGTGCCGTGGGGCAGCACGTCCACGCCGGTGAAGAACACGAGGATCCCGACCGGGATGCCGGCGACCACGAGCAGGCTCTCGCCGCGGCGGAGGGTCAGGACGACCTCTACGCGCGTCTGGGCCAGCACGCGACGGATCATTGCGTCACCTCCAGGTACAGGTCCTCGAGCGACCGTGGTCCTACCTCGAGACGCCGCAGAAGGACTCCACGCTCGGAGAGCCACCCCGTCAGTCGCGCGACGAGCTCTGGTGTCGGTTCACGGCCGGGGATGCGGTACGCGTCGCGACGCGTGACGAGCACGGGGACGCCGAGCGCGCGCGACAGCTCGTCGGCGTCGATCGCCGACGTGACGGTGAACTCGAGCTCCCGGACGCGACCGGCCGTGAGCTCGGACAGGGGACCGAGAGCCGCCAGTCGCCCGCGCCGGAGAATGCCGATGCGATCGGCTACGCGCTCCGCCTCCTCGAGCAGATGCGTGGTGAGGATCACCGCCGTTCCGCGCTCGCGGAGCTCGTCGATGATCACCCACGCCACCGAACGCCCTTCCAGGTCCATCCCGACCGTGGGTTCGTCGAGGAACGCGACCTCCGGGCGCCCGATCAGCGCGAGCGCGAGCGACAGCCGTTGGCGTTCGCCGCCGGACAAGCGGCGGTAGGCTGTTCGACGGACGTCGCCGAGTCCGAGCTGCTCCATGAGCGCATCCGGATGAAGGGGATCGTCGTACAGGCGCGCGAACAGCCGGACGGCTTCCTGCGTCCGGATGCCCGGATAAAGATCGCCGGCTTGGGGCATGACGCCGATCCTCGGTGCGAGTGTGCGCGAACCCGGATCGATTCCGAGGATGTGGGCGGCGCCGTCGTCCGGACGCCGCAGTCCTTCGAGGATCTCGAGGGTTGTCGTCTTCCCGGCGCCGTTCGGGCCGAGGAGGACGAACACCTCGCCGCGCTCGACGCTGAACGTCACATCGTCGAGCGCGACGAGCGATCCGTATCTCTTGGTCAGTCCCGATGCTTCGATCGGGCTCGCATCAGATCCGCTCATCTCGAACGGTTAGTCACCTCGTCCGCGAGCTTACCGAGGGCGGCGGCGGGCTCCTCGCCCATCACGTCCGGGTCGAGGGAACCCTTCGCCCGCTCGACGAGCTCGTCGATCAGCGCATTCGTCTCCTTCAGCGCTCCGGTGCCGATGATGATCTCGCGTGCGCGCTCGGCGTCCTCGGCGCTGAGGGTCTCGTCGCCGACGACGCGGTCGAGATACCCGCGCTCGGCGGGATCGGCGAGACCGCGGGCCTTGGCCAGCAGCACCGTCTGCTTTCCTTCACGCAGATCGCCGTCGCGGTCTTTCCCCGTCTGCGCCGGCTCACCGAAGGTCCCGAGGATGTCGTCGCGGATCTGGAAAGCCTCGCCGAGCGGAGTGCCGTAGCTCTCGAGCGCCGCGACGAGCTCGGCGTCGTCGGACGCGGACAGCGCTCCGATGACGAGCGGATCGGCGACCGTGTATCCCGCGGACTTGAGAGCCCCGATGCGCCGGGCCGTCGGCTCGTCGGCTTCACCACGATGGGCTGCCAGGAGGTCGAGGTACTGCCCGGCGATGGTTCGTGTGCGCATCTGGTCCCAGCGTTCGGCCGCTCGTCGAGTCGCTTCCGGCGGCAACCCCGACGTGAGGAACAGCCGGTCGGCGAGCACGAATCCGAGAAGGCCGGTGAGGATCGCGGCGGAGGTGCCGAACCGATTGGGATCCCCACGATGGGGCACATTCGCCGAAAGCTCGGCCAGCGCTCTGAATGTCGACAGCCGGCTGCGCCGCAACGGCGATCGGTCCATCACGTCGTCGTGGATGATCGCGAACGTGTGAAGCAGCTCGAGCGCAGCCCCCACGCGCAGGATCTCCGTCTCCTCCGTTCCGCCCGCGGCACGGAAGCCCCAGTACGCGAAGCGCGGACGGATGCGCTTGCCTCCGGCTTCCGCCAGCCGTTCGATCTCGTCGAGCAGCGGCAGCGCCTCGAGCTCCAGCTTCGGCCGCTCGGCTGAGATGAACGACATGAGCTCGCTCGTCACGCGGCTCGCGATGGGGATCGCCTGTCGCGTCTTGACCATGGCCCCAGTCTGGCTGATGGCTCTCGGTTAGGGTGACTTCGCTCATCCGATGACCCAAGACCTCGCCCGATTCCGCCGTCTGGCGCTCGTCGCCACCGTCGCGACCCTGGTGCTCACCAGCCTCGGCGCGTTGGTGCGTGCCACGGGCTCGGGATTGGGCTGCCTCGACGAGTGGCCGACGTGCGTCGGCGGATGGATCGCTCCTCTCGAGTACCACGCCGTCATCGAGTACTCGCACCGCGCCGTCGCCGGTCTCGTCGTTGTGCTGCTGCTGGGCGCGGTTGTCGCGGCACGACGTTGGGTGCCGAAGGACCGGACCCTCTTCGCCCTCACGTTGGCAGCCTTCGTCGTGGTGGGGGGTCAGGCGTGGCTCGGCCGCGTGGTCGTGACCTCGGACCTGCACGCCGCGCTCGTCACCGCGCATTTCGTCACAGCGCTGGCCGTCGTCGGGCTCATCACGTGGACGGCAGCGAGGGCGTGGGTCCAGCCTCGGCTTGGTGTTGAGACGGCCCAGCGTGGGATGTTCCGACTCGCCGCCGGTGCGCTCATCGCGCTGCTTCCGCTGCTCCTCGTCGGCGCGTACGTCCGTGAGCGGGGAGCCGGGCTCGTGTTCACGGACTGGCCGCTCATGGATGGCCGGTTGATCCCCGGTCTGGGCAGCGAGCCGTCGCTCCTGCAGTTCTTGCATCGCTTGCTTGCCGTGCTCGTCGGCCTACACCTCGTCGGTGTTGGTCTGCGTGCGCGACGCGACCATCGTCGCGACGTCCGTCTCCTGGCTTTCGCCGGGATAGGTCTCTATCTCGTCCAAGCCATCCTCGGCGCCGCCGACGTTTGGACGAAGCTCCACCCCGCCGCCGTTGTCGGTCACGCGTCACTGCCGTTCATGACGTGGTCTGTGTTCGTCGCCCTCACGGTGTTCGCTCGCCGAGGTTCGGAAGGATCGCCGCACGCGGCCGGCGACGTCGTTACCCGTGGACGGGGAGGCGCCGTCGAACGGGTGCTCGCGTTCGTCGCGCTCACCAAGCCGCGCATCGTCGTCTTGCTCCTCGTCACGACGATCCCGGCGATGGTCCTGGCGGCACAGGGGATGCCGTCGTTGTGGCTGATGGTTGCGACTTTGCTCGGCGGGATGCTCACGTCGGGGAGCGCGAACGCGCTCAACCAGTACCTCGAGCGCGACATCGACGAGAAGATGCAGCGCACACGATCGCGCCCGCTGCCGTCGCACGCCGTGGGTACGCGAGCCGCGTTGGTGTTCGCGATTCTCCTGGGTGTGTTGGGCTTCGCGTGGCTCGCTGTTTTGGTGAACCTTCTCAGTGGCCTGCTC
>JBOGXL010000375.1:0-10098 GCA_050694575.1 Actinomycetota bacterium
GGCCGCCGAGTTGCTGCGGAGGATCTGACGGGCCGTCAAGCGACCCGTGTTTTGACTATCGCTGGAAGAGCATGCCGAACAGGCCGCCCGAGCCTCCGCCGAGCTTGTCGCTCACGACCTTGGCGACTATCGCTTCGACATCCAGCTCGGCGAGCTTCTCTTCGATGATCCTCTCGAGGTCGACGTTGGCCAGGAGGTTGTCGACGGCGCCGTCGAGCGCATTGGCCGCGAGGGCCTGAAGATCCAGAGCGTCCACTTCGGCCAGCGCCCGCTCGATCAGGGCGCTGGTCACCTGTTGGACTATCGCGTCGGTGGAGATCCCGTCGAGCTTGCCCATCCCGGCGGCGACGACCTCGTCGGACACCTGGTTGATCAACGATTCGGTGTCGATCCCGGCGAGCTTCGCGCCGGCGGCTTTGCCGAGCTTGTCTGTGATGCTCTTGCCCGCCGCACCGAGAGCGCCGTCCTCGGACGTCAGCTTCTGGACGACGCTACGAGCGATGGCGTCGAGGACCGCCTGCGGGTCCCCGTTGCCGAGCTTGTCGATGGTCGCGCTGGCGAACTGGTTGGTCGCAGCGCGCGCGCCGAGCGCGCCGCCGCCCGTCAGCAACACCGCACCAACCACACCCGCGGCGATCATCGCATTGCGCTTCCCGGAGAGTCTCCGGACGAGCGCGTCCAGCTTCGTACGCATGCTTTACCCCTTCCGCTTGCCGGCGCGCAGGCCGGACGGTTTCCGCTAGCCCTACATCGGCCGCGATGCCGGCTTCCTTAGGGAAGCCTTAAGGCAGCGGCAGCCCAGCTCCGAGGTCTTCGAGGATCTGCTGCACTCCCGCGAGGGCGTTCGTGAGCCAGGTCTGGATGGCCGCGATATCAGCGAGCACCTCGTCGACCGCGTCGCCGAAGTCGATGCCCGTGAGTTCCTCGACGATGCGTTCGGCCGCCTCAGCGAAGGCGGCGACGACCATCGCGCGGATCTGGTCGAAGACCTGACCGATCATCACGATCGCCGCGTCGATCTGCTGGAGGGCAAACGCCTCGAGCTCGTCGAGCCCGCCGGCACCTGCGCCGCTGGCCTGATCGAACGCGGCGATGACCTGCGCGCGCGCCTGCGTGAGCTTGGCGATCACGGCTGCTTCACCGGCGTCGATGGCCGCCAGGACCTGCGGCTGCGCGGAAGTGAGGAGCTGGAGAAGCGCCGCGACGACGTCGGCCGTCGAGGCCTGCGCCATCTGCTCTTCCTGCGCCTGCGCGGCCGCCGTCTCGTCGGTGACGTCGACGGTCGGCAACGAAGGGAGCTCTGCGGCGTTGATGTTCTGGATGGAGTTGATGACCTGCTGAGCGACGGCTTCCTCGTCAACTTCGGCCGTCGTTTCGCTCTGCGTCTCACCTGCGAGTGCGCTCGAGATCGATTGGTGGACGAAGTCGGCCACGTTCACGTCCGCCGTGATCGCCTGCGACTCCATCCCCGTGCTGCGGACGACCTCGTCGGCCAAAGCCAGGATGAAGGCGTCGAACGACCCGCCCAAGCGCTGGGCCGGGGCCGCGCCGCCCGTTGCGCCGGCGACGAAAGCGCCGCCGGGCGCCATGGTGGCGACGGCCAGCGTCACGCCTATAGCCGTGGTCTTGATGAGTCTTGCTCTGCCGATCTTCTGCCAGATACGCATGACGATTCCTCCCGCCCGGGGACGCCCGGTGCCGAATGGTCCTCTTGGGTCATCGGCCGTTCGAACCCGCTGGTTGAGGGCCCGCGACCGGGTCGCACTACGATGGGTCCGTGAGCGACTCGGACTTTGGGCCGAACGACTGGCTCGTCGATGAGATGTACCGGCAGTTCCGCGAGGACCCGTCTTCGGTCTCGCCGAGCTGGCGCGAGTTCTTCGAGGACTACCATCCCCGAGGGGAGCCGAGTCCCCGCCCGCCGGAACTACCAAGCGCACCTCGTCCACGACAGGGAAAAGAGCCAGCCACCGGCGGAGATACGGCCGAGCCCGACGCGACCGCCGGCGATGCCCGCAAGGACTCGGCCCGCAAGGACTCGGCCCGCAAGGACTCGGCCCGCAAGGACTCGGCCCGCAAGGACTCGGGGGGGGTTCGGGGGGGCGACGTGTTGCCCCCCCGATCAACTGGAAGCGCGCGGGAGCGCGCAATTGCAACTGGAAGCGCGCGGGAGCGCGCAATTGCCTCAGGGGATGCGGTTCCGCTACGCGGTGCGGCCGCGGCCGTGGTCAAGAACATGGAGGCGTCCCTCGGGGTCCCGACGGCGACCTCGGTGCGCACCGTCCCGGCCAAGCTTCTCGAGGAGAACCGCCGGATCATCAACGACTACCTCGCCCGCGGCCGCGGGGGGAAGGTCAGCTTCACGCACGTCATCGGTTGGGCGATAGTGAAGGGTCTCCAGGCGGTTCCGGCCCTGAACGCGACGTACACGGAGATCGACGACAAGCCTCACGTGATCCGGCACAAGAACGTCTTCCTGGGGCTGGCGGTCGATCTCGAGCGCAAGGACGGGACGCGGACCCTGCTCGTCCCGAACATCAAGGAAGCCGACATGCTCGACTTCGCCGGCTTCCACGCCGCCTACGAGCAGGTCATCCGCAAGGTTCGGTCGGGGAAGGTCACCCCCGAGGACTTCGCCGGAACCACCGTCACCCTCACCAACCCGGGCATGATCGGGACCGTCCTTTCGATCCCGCGGTTGATGTCCGGACAGGGCGCCATCATCGGCGCCGGCGCCATCGACTTTCCGACCGAATACAAGGGAACGGACCCCAACACGCTCGCCGCGCTCGGCGTCGGCAAGGTCGTGACGCTCACGTCGACCTACGACCATCGCATCATCCAGGGAGCCGAATCCGGCGAGTTCCTCGACACGGTCGAGAAGTTGCTGACGGGCGGCGATCGGTTCTACGAGGAGATCTTCACGGCTCTCGACATCCCGTACGAGCCGGTTCGCTGGAAGCGAGACACATCTGCCCTTGCCACGGCCGCGACCGACCTGGCGGTGTCGAAGGCGGCGAAGGTTCTTCAGCTCGTCAACATGTATCGCGTTCGCGGCCACCTCATCGCCGACCTGAACCCGCTCATCCGGGAGGCGCGACGCCACATCGAGCTCGATCCCGACTATTACGGCCTGGGGGTCTGGGACCTCGACCGGGAGTTCCCGACCGGAGGGCTGGGCGGACGCGACCGTGCCACGTTGCGGGAGATCCTCGACGTCCTACGCGCCGCGTACTGCGGCACCGTCGGCATCGAATTCATGCACATCCAGGAGCCCGACGAGAAGGTGTGGATCCAGCAGCGGGTCGAGGGGCGCGAGCGGGAGCTCGATCGCGAAGAGAAGCTGCGCCTCCTGGACCGTTTGAACGCGGCCGAGGCCTTCGAACGCTTCCTCCACACGAAGTACGTGGGGCACAAGCGTTTCTCGCTCGAGGGAGCGGAGAGTCTCATCCCGATGCTCCACGCGCTGCTCGACGATGCCGCGGCGCTCGGCATACGCGAGGCCGTGATGGGCATGGCGCACCGAGGACGCCTCAATGTGCTCGCCAACGTCGTCGGGAAGGCGTACGGGCAGATCTTCCGTGGCTTCGAAGGCGACATCGATCCAGAGACGACCCAAGGCTCGGGCGACGTGAAGTACCACCTCGGCGCCGTCGGCTCTCACACCTCGCCCCAGGGAACCGAGATCGCGGTATCGCTTGCGTCCAACCCTTCACACCTCGAGGCCGTCGATCCCGTCGTCGAAGGGATGGCGCGCTCGAAGCAGGACGTCCTCGGGGGGACGAACCGGCATGATCTCGTCCTGCCCGTGTTGATCCACGGCGACGCAGCCTTCGCCGGGCAAGGCGTCGTCCAGGAGACCCTCAACCTCTCGCAGCTTCGCGGATACCGCACGGGCGGTACCGTGCACATCGTCGTCAACAACGCGATCGGTTTCACGGCGGGGCCCGAGTCGACGCGTTCCAGTGTCTACGCCACCGATGTAGCGAAGATGATCCAGGCGCCGATCTTCCACGTGAACGGCGACGATCCGGAGGCGTGCGTATGGATCACGCAGCTCGCTTTCGCCTTCCGGCAGGCGTTCCACAAGGACGTCGTCATCGACCTGCAGTGCTATCGCCGCTGGGGACACAACGAAGCCGACGAGCCGGCGTTCACGCAGCCGCTGATGTACTCGCGGATCGACGAGCACCGCTCGGTGCGCAAGCTCTACACCGAGGCCCTCGTGAACAGAGGCGACATCACCCTCGAGGAGGCGGAGGGCGCCCTCACAGACTTCAGACAGAAGCTCGAGCAGGCCCTCGAGGAGACCCGTGCGTCGGCTCCGGCGGCCGCCGTCAGGGCCCGGCCGCCCAAGCCGCCGATCGGTGTCCGCGAACACCTCACCACCGGGGTCGATCGAACGACGCTGGATCGGATCGCCGGATCACTGTCGAGCTATCCGGACGGGTTCGAGCCCCACCCGAAGCTCAAGAAGATCCGGGAGCGCAACCTCGCGCAGTTCAACGAGAACCTCGTCGACTGGGCTCTCGCCGAGGCGCTGAGCTGGGGCTCCCTCGTCCTCGAGGGGCACCGGGTCAGGCTGTCCGGCCAGGACTCAAGGCGCGGCACGTTCAGCCAGCGTCACTCCGTCCTGATCGATCACCGAACGGGAGCCGAGCACACGCCGCTCGCGGCCTTGGCCCCCGAGGGAAGCTGGCTGTTCGTCATCTTCGACTCATTGCTCTCCGAGTACGCGGCCGTGGGGTTCGAGTACGGCTATTCCGTCGCGAATCCGGACGCCCTGGTGATGTGGGAGGCGCAGTTCGGGGATTTCGTCAACGGCGCACAGATCATCCTCGATCAATATGTGACCGCTTCGGAGGACAAGTGGGGTCAGGCCTGTGGCGTGGTTCTCCTGTTGCCTCACGCCTACGAGGGGCAGGGCCCGGAACACTCGAGTGCTCGCATCGAGCGCTTCCTCACGATGTGTGCGGAGGACAACATCCAAGTCACGTACCCGACGATGCCGTCACAGTATTTCCACCTGCTCCGGCGGCAGGTCCACATGGCGGAGCGGAAGCCGCTGATCGTGCTTACACCGAAGTCTCTGCTTCGACACCCTCGCGCGCGGAGCTCGGTCGACGACTTGACGCAAGGGTGCTTCGAAGAGGTGCTCGCCGATCCGTCCCCGCCCGACCCTGCGAAGGTACGAAGACTCTTGTTGTGCTCGGGGAAGGTGGCGGTCGATCTGCTGGAGCACCGGGAGAAGCAGACGATCGACGACGTGGCGATAGTCCGATTGGAGCAGCTCTATCCTTTCCCTCACGCCTCGCTCGATGCCCAGCTCGCGCTCTACCCGAACGCGGAGGTGTTCTGGGTTCAAGAGGAGCCGGAGAACATGGGAGCGTGGACGTTCGTCTTCACGCACATCCAGCAACATCACCGTGAGATCGAGCTCGTTGCGCGCCCGGAAAGCGGGTCGCCTGCGGCCGGCAGCAAGACCGTTCACGACCAGGAGCAAGAGGAGCTCCTCGAGGACGCGTTGACCGTTACCGGATAGTGGCTTGAGCTCCGTGGAGCGGCGGTTCGGCGAGGTGCGCCTCGAGTGCGTCCGCGGAGACATAACGGCACAGCCCGACGTGGATGCTGTCGTCAACGCCGCCAACGCACAGCTCGCACCGGGCGGAGGAGTGGCCGGCGCTATCCATCGCGTCGCCGGGCCGGGTCTCTACGAGGAATGCCGAGCGCTGGCGCCGATCGCAACGGGACGCGCCGTGATCACGGGCGGGCACGGGCTTCCGAACGCCTGGTGCATCCACGCGTTGGGGCCGGTGTACGCCGGATCGAGCGATCCGGCCGCCGAGCTCGCGTCGTGCTACCGCGAGATCCTGGACCGGGCCGAGGAGCGTGGACTGCGAAGTATCGCGACACCGGCCATCTCGACCGGTATCTTCGGTTACCCGGTCGAGGAGGCTGCCGATGTCGCCTTGCGTACGATCGCGGGGCGTGCTGCTGACTTGCGCTCGGTTCGTTTGGTTCGTTTCGTGCTGTGGGGGGATGAAGACTACGATGCCCACGCCGCGGCGCTGGAAAGGGCCCCCTAGGTGCGCCGAGTAGTCGCCGTCCTATCGGTCCTCGTGTTCGCCGCCGTCGCGTGCGGCGGCGACGGTGAGGACAACACGTCGGCTCGGCCGACGCCGTCCGTTTCGCCGTCGCCGAAGCCATGTTCGGTGCCGAACGGATCCACCGAGCGTCGCGAGAGCGACATCCGACCGGAGACCGCACCGTTGACGGACGTGCGCTACGACGACGATGGCTGTCCACGCATCGTCTTCGAGTTCCCCGATCACGAGCCCGACTACGTCGTTGAGTATGCAGAGCCGCCCTTCAGCGAGTGCGGGTCGGGTGACGCCGTGCCGACGTCGGCCTGGGGGGCGAATGCCTATCTGACCGTGCGCCTCGAGCCGTCGGGTACCGCCGACCTTACGAAGGAGGAGGCACCGCTCACCTATGAGGGCGGCCGAGACATCGACGTCGGTGGAGACGTCCTCAAGCATCTGAAGGTCATCTGTGATTTCGAATCGGTACTCCAGTGGGTGGTCGGTCTGGACGAGCGACACGACTTCACGGTCTTCGCGCTCGACGACCCGCCACGAGTCGTTATCGACATCAGCCAGACGTAACGGAGGTCAACGTGTCGAACCGCGATTTCGACCCGGAACGCACAAGCGAAGAGACGATGGCGTTCACTGCGCCCGGGGGACGGCCGCCGCCTACGGCGACGCAACCGATGTATGTCGATTCGCTTCCTCCACCTCCACGCGGCCGCCAGGCGCTGATCTTCGGGCTCATCTTCCTGCTCGGGCTCGGCGGCGGTTTCGTGCTCGCGCAGTTCATCGGTAACGACGACGAGCGCATCCCCGATGAGAACCTCGTGCTGTATGAGTCCGCGACGTCTACCTTCCCAGTCGAAGGGGCCGCGTTCACGCGATCGACCTTCGATCTGCAGCGCCAGGAGTGCGACAGGGAAGCCTTGAAGCAGTTCCTGCGCTCCGACCCGCGCCGTTTCCGTGCTTGGCTGAATCTGCAGGGCGTGAACGAGCGTGAGTTCGACAGCTTCGTCGATCGACTCGAGACCCGCATCCTTACCGAGCCGACGGCCGTGACCAACCACGGCTGTTTCGCGTCGGGCCAGGGACCCTGTCCGTTCTCCATCCAGTCGGTGCTCGGGCCGGGCACCCCCGTATGGTTCGATCCGACCCAGAACCGTGTCGTTGCGAAATGTACGTGCTCGAATCCCCTGAAAGCGCCCGAGTGCCCGCCCAACTGCGAGGACCGGCCCACGCCCACGCCCTCGCCGAGCCCGACACCCACACCGACCCAGCCTCCGACCCCCACACCGACCCAGCCTCCGACGCCCACACCGACCCAGCCTCCGACTCCCACACCGACCCAGCGTCCGACGCCGACGATCTTCTCGCCGTCACCTGTTCCGTAACCTCAGACGCGCGTGGCCTGGTCCTTCCAGTACTCGTCGCGCAGATCCTTCTTGCTCAGCTTCCCCGACTCGGTGCGGGGAAGCTGCTCGCGGAACTCGAACGACCGGGGCACCTTGTAGCCCGCGAGGTGCTCGCGGCAGAGGCTCTCCAGCTCCTCGGCCGTCGCGCTCGCACCGTCCTTGAGCTGGACTACGGCGTGCACCTGCTCGCCCCATTCCTCCGACGGGATGCCGAACACGCCGGCGTCCATGACGGCAGGGTGTGAATGCAGGACCGCCTCGATCTCGGCCGGATAGATGTTCATCCCGCCCGAGATGATCATGTCGGAGCGCCTGTCGCAGACGTAGTAGAAGCCTTCTTCGTCGCGATAGGCGATGTCCCCGACGGTTCTCCACGCCGGGTCACCTTCGAGCATCGTCTCCCGCGTCTTCTCCGGAGCCTTGTGGTACTCGTCGAAGATCCCGGGACTGCGGATCCACATGACGCCCGGCTCCCCGATCGCCGCGTCCGTTCCGTCTTCGCGGATGAGCCGGATCTCGATGCCGCCGTACGGCTGTCCGCAGGAACCCGGCTTCCTGAGCTGGTCTTCGGGCTTGATGATCGTGTCGACGCCGAGCTCCGTCGATCCGTACACCTCGAAGAGGTGTCCTTCGCCGAAGGTCTCGATCCACTGCTTCTTCAACGCGAACGGCACCGGCGCGGCGTTGGCGATGACCACGCGCAAGGTCGAGGTGTCGTAGCGCTGCCGGACATCGGCCGGTACGTTCACCAGCCGCTTGAGCTGCGTAGGAGCGGTGAACGTCGTGTTGGCTCTGTGCTTGTCGACGAGCTCGAGCCATTGCTCCGCGTCGAAGCGCGGTAGCACGACGACGGTGCCGCCGAGGACGTGGGTGAGCCCGGCGAAGGCCGAGGGACCTGAGTGGTACAGGGGGCCCGTGGTGATGTGGACGTCGTCGGGCGTGTATCGGAGCTCGGCAACGAGCGTCGCGACCAGGGTCGGGTCGGTCCGGCTGCGGACGGCTCCCTTGGGCTTTCCGGTGGTTCCGGACGTGTAGATCATCGATGCGCCCGTCGTACTTTCGGTCGCGACGTCGATGGGGTCCGTCGGCTGCGAGGCGATGAGGTCCTCGGCCCGGTCGTAGTCGACTATCTCCCGAACTTCGGGTAGATCGAGCCCTTCGAGGGCCGCCCGATACGACGGATCGCAGAAGACGAGCGACGCGTCGGAGTCGTTGATGACGTAGGACATCTCTTCGGGTGTGAAGCGGTAGCTGAGGGGGACGGAGACGAGCTGTGCTTTGCGGGCTGCGTGTCCGAACAGCAAGACCTTCTCGTGGTTCGGGCCGATCCAGATCGCCTTGTCACCGGGCTTCACGCCTATGGCGTGCAATCCGCGGGCCAAGGCGTTCGCACGGCCGTTGAGCTCTGCGTACGACCACGACCTTTCCCCTTGGATCACAGCAGCGCGATCGGGATTGGCCTCGGCGTGGATGTCGAGGATGTCCGGCACGTTCGTCCCCCTTGAGTTGTCGTCCGGCGGTGGCGCGAGGATATCGTCGCTGCATCCCGAAGCGCGAAGAGGGGGCAACGACATGGGACAGCTCGAGGGACGGCGTGCGCTCATCACCGGGGGGGCGTCGGGCATCGGATTGGCAACCGCGCAGCGCTTCGTCGCTGAAGGCGCGAGTGTAACGATCGTCGATTTCAACGAGAAGTCGGGGAAAGAAGCGGCAGCGGATCTCGGCGCGGAGTTCGTGCGCGCCGACGCTTCCGATCCGATCGAGGTCGCCGAAGCGTTCCGAGAGGCAGGTCAAGCGATGGGTGGGCTGGATATCGCCTACATGAACGCAGGCGTGACGACGCAGCAGCCCGAATTCACAGAGCTCACCGACCAGCAGTACTTCCGCATCCTCAACATCAACGTCAACGGGGTCGTCTTCGGCGTCCGTGAAGCCATACGAGCGATGACACCGGGTGGTGGGTCGATCTTGTGCACGGCGTCCCTGGCCGGGCTCATCGCGTACGCGGGGGATCCGATCTACGCGCTCACCAAGCACGCTGTTGTCGGGCTCGTACGAGGATTGGGCGTCTCCTTGCCCGAGCGAGGCATCACCATCAATGCGATCTGTCCGGGGATCACCGAGACCCCGCTCGTGGGTGAGGAAGCGGTGAAGATGCTCAAGGCCGCGAACTTCCCGCTCATCCCGCCGTCGGCGATCGCCGATGCGTGCGTCGTGGCGATCACGAGCGGCCGCTCGGGGGACTGCTGGTGCATCCAGCCCGGTCGCGAGCCGACCCGCTACGAGTTCCGAGGCGTTCCCGGCCCGCGTCTTGCCGGGGCCGAAGGCAAGGTGCCTCCGGGTGTGTCGCAGGTCTCGTAACACACGTCTCCTGCGGCGCGGGCGTCAATCGACGCGGCGGTCGTCGGGGTTCTCAGCTCGCGAGGAGCGGTAGAGCGGTCTCAGGAGCTCGTCCGCATCGAGCGGTGCTCGTGTGAACCGCGCCTGCGGCGCGAGCATGTTAAGGCGCCTGACCTTCCCGTTGAGCTCGCGCACGCGACGACGGAGATCGTCCGCCGTCCGTGAACGTCGCTCGAGCGCTCGCTTGATGTCCGGGT
>JBOGXL010000376.1:0-3790 GCA_050694575.1 Actinomycetota bacterium
GACCATCTTCTTCGCCTTCGGTGCCACGGGTCTCACGGACGCCTTCCTCCTCGGCGTCGTCGTTCTGGGGTTGCTCGTACAGCGCAAGAGGTTCAGTCGGATCGACCCGGGCTCGTCGAGCTGGCGAGGCGTGCAGGAGGTGCGGCCTGTACCGCGCGAGCTGGCTCGCGTGAAGGAGGTGCTCTGGGGGCGGTGGGGGGGCCGGGCGGCGATCGCCCTCGTAGTGGGTGTTCTGCCGTTCGTCCTGAGCTCGGCCCACACGAACCTGGCGTCGGTGGTCCTCATCTACGCGATGGTGGGGATCTCGCTCGTGATCCTCACCGGCTGGAGTGGGAACATCTCTCTCGGGCACTGGGCGATTGTCGGCGTCGGCGCGCTCGTCACGCAGAAGCTCGCCGCAGGCAGCACTCCACCGGACTTCTTCATCATCCTGGTCGTCGCGGGACTGTGCGGGGCGGCCGTGTCGCTTCTGATCGGACTCCCTGCGTTGCGGATCCGCGGGCTCTTCCTCGGCGTGACCACTCTTGCCTTCGCCATCGCGGCGACGAACTGGATCTTCCAGTGGGACATCCTCACGACGGACCAGCCCATCCTCCGGCCCTTCCTGTTCGGCGTGATCGACACGACCGGGGAACGAGTCTTCTACTACGTCAGCTTCGCCGGGCTGCTGTTCGCGTTGTACACGGCACGTAACCTGCGGCGGTCGCGATGGGGACGCAACCTGATCGCTATGCGGGACAACGAAACGCAGGCCCAAGCACTGGGGATGCGCCTGACGATCTCCCGCCTCGGTGCGTTCGCCGTCTCGGGATTCATCGCGGCGTTGGCCGGCGCCATCTACGCGTACAACGCCCAATCGATCGACTACACGCGCTTCGTCCCCATCACCTCTCTGGTGATGTTCTCGATGGTCGTGCTCGGCGGTATGGGCTCTTTGGCCGGGCCCGTTCTCGGTGCGATCTACGTCCGGGGCATCCAGTACTTCCTACCGGCCGAGCTCCAGCTGTTCGCTACGGGTTTCGGCTTGGTGCTCGTGCTGCTCGTGTTCCCCGGCGGACTGGGACAGATCTTCTACGGCTTGCGCGATAGGTATCTGCGCTGGGCGGCTGAACGGCGCGACATCATCGTGCCGAGTCTGTTCGCCGACAAGCTGCAGGCCGATCCCGTCGTCGAGCTCGCCGAGGCGAAGGCTCTCGGGGTGGGGGAAGAGGCGAAGGCTCGACGGAAGGCCAAGGCACGGGTGCTGGCCGAGGTCAAGGGGGCTGCGAAGTGAAGACCGCGCAGAGTCGGGCGTCCGCTCCGACCGCGCGGCGCTATCCGTTCCCGCTGAACCGCATCGCCGCGTACTTCTTGAAGGCCACGGGCGGGGAGCCGATCTTCCCGATCGTGATCCTCACCGCCGTCTTCTTCATAGACGAGTTCGATACCGCTGCCTTCGGCGTCCTGGCTCCCAACATCCAGCGCACCTTCAACCTGAGCGATGAAGGTCTGGGCGCGATCGTCATCCTCAACCTGTCGATAGTCCTCGCCGTGGGTGTGCCGCTCGGGTACTACGCCGACCGGCTCCCGCGCCGGACGTTCGTCTGGGCCGGGACGATGGTGGCCGGGCTGTTCTCGTTCCTCACGGGCACCGTGGGGATCACGGCGTTGTTCTTCCTCGTCCGCATGGGCAACGGCGTCGGACTGCTCGTCAACACGGCCGTCCACGACTCGCTTCTATCCGACTACTACAAACCCGAGGACCGCCCCGCGATCTACGCGATCCATACCAACGGTCGCTTCCTCGGCGCGATCTTCGGGCCTGCCGTCGCCGGCGTAGTGGCGGCACTCTTCAGCTGGCAGGCCGCCTTCATGATCCTCATCGTGCCGATCGTGGCGCTCGGCATCGTTTCGATGCGGTTGCACGAGCCGCTCCGGGGGGGCACGGAGGACCGCAAGGCGGCCGAGGCCGTCGCAGAAGAGAAGCCGCCACCGTTCGATCGTTCCGTGCGCACGTTGATGTCGATCAAGACGCTTCACCGGCAGTACATCGCGTGGATCTTCATCGGCGCGGGGTTCATCCCCTTGGTTTTTCTCACGCCGCTGTTCTTCGAAGAGGTGTTCGACGTCCCCGAGCTCGGGCGAGGGATCATCGGCGCCGCCGGAGCGGCCGCGACGTTCACGTCTGTGCTGTGGTCCCGCACCCTCGTCCAACGCTGGCTGGCGAAGGGCATGGGCGAGCCGCTGAAATGGACGGGCTGGGTGCTCTTCGCCGTCGGCATCGGCATCTTCGGCATCGCTTTCTCACCGTGGCTCGGGTTGGCCGTCGCTCTGGTGGTCCTGACGAACTTCGTGGCCGGACTCTTCTGGGTTCCCTTCACCGTGACGCAGGTATTCGTGGCGCCGGCCCGGTCGCGGACCCTGGCGCTGAGCCTCGGCAACGTCTTCCTCGTCGTAGGCGTGTGGTTGCTCGTCTTCCTGCCCGGAGTGCTCCAGATCTCCGACAACCACGGCCCCGAGTGGGCGCTCGGCGTCATCGCTCCGTACTGGTTCATCGGCGGGCTCGTGCTGCGGTCCGGTCACCGGTTCGTCCTCGACGACGCGACCCGCGCGCTCGAGCTTCTGCAGATGACGGCGAAGCTCCGTGAGGAACGTCTCAACCGCACGAGCGACAAGCTCCTCATCGTGTCCAAGCTCGACGTCGCCTACGATCAGACGCAGGTCCTCTTCGGCGTCGACTTCGAGGTACGCGAAGGCGAGCTCGTCGCGCTGCTCGGGACGAACGGGGCCGGGAAGTCGACGCTGCTCAAGGCGATCTCCGGGCTGGTGCCGTCCATGGGCGGCGCGATGTTCTTCGACGGAGAGGACATCACCTACCACGACCCCGAGGAGACGGCCGGGATGGGCGTCATCCAGATGCCCGGCGGCAAGTCGATCTTCCCATCGCTCTCGGTGAAGGAGAACCTCGACATGGCCGGGTGGCTCTACTACAAGGACACGGCCCATGTGACCCAATCGCTGAACAACGTGTTCGAGGTGTTCCCCGTGCTGCGCGACAGGCTCAACCAGCAGGCCGGGAGCCTGTCCGGTGGAGAGCAGCAGATGCTCTCGTTGGCGCAAGCGTTCATCGCGAAGCCGAAGCTGCTCATGATCGACGAGCTTTCGCTGGGGCTTGCGCCGGTGATCGTCCAGCAGCTGCTCGAGATCGTGAAGGACATCCACGCGCGAGGGACGACGATCATCCTCGTCGAGCAGTCGGTGAACGTCGCACTGACGGTGGCCGAGCACGCGTACTTCATGGAGAAGGGCCAGATCCGCTTCGACGGGCCGACCGGTCAGCTGCTCAAGCGCAGCGACATCCTTCGTTCGGTTTTCCTCGAGGGCGCGCACGCCGTCGTCGGATCGGGTAACGGGAGGCGGCGCTCGAGATGACCCCTCCCAAACGGTCGCCTGACCACGTCGCGCTCGCCGTCAGCGAGATCTCAGTCGCGTACGGCGGCATACGGGCCGTGGACGACGTGTCCTTCGAAGCCGAGCGCGGGCGCATCATGGGGTTCATCGGGCCCAACGGCGCCGGGAAGACGACGCTCTTCGACGCGATCTGTGGTTTCGCGTCCTCGACGGGCCGGATCGAGCTCGACGACCGCGACATCACGGACCTTACACCGTCGGACCGCGCCCGCTCCGGCCTTGGGCGTTCGTTCCAGGACGCCCGGCTCTTCTCGTCCCTGACGGTGTTCGAGACGCTCGCGTGCGCGTTCGAACGTCACATGCGGGCCGAGGACCCGGTGTCGACGATGTTGTGGCTGCC
>JBOGXL010000377.1:0-4357 GCA_050694575.1 Actinomycetota bacterium
AGCTCCGTCCCATCGCCGATCTCGGCTGCGCGACGTTCGGCGTGCTGTGGGACGACGTCCCGCCGGGCGGCGCCGAGCTCGGCGACGCGCACGCGCGCGGAACTGCCGAAGCGTCGGATGCGATAGGGGGCGCGCGATGGTGGACCGTATGCACCGATTACGCCGTTTCTCGTCCTACGCCGTACCTGACGGCGTTCTGCCGGACGCTGCCCGACGAGGTGGCCGTCTCATGGACGGGCCCTGCCGTCACGCCGCCGACGATCACCGGTGATGACGCGCGAACGCTCGGTGGGGCGCTGGGCAGGAAGCTCCTGCTCTGGGAGAACTTCCCGGTCAACGACGCGTTGATGAAGGACGTGCTGCACCTCGGTCCCTACCCCGAGCGCTCGCCGGATCTCGTCGAGGCGACGCGGGGCGTGCTTCTCAACACGATGCAGTACCCGATCGCCAGCCGCGTCGGCCTGGCGTGCGGCGCCCGCTTCTGGGTTGATCCGGCGAGCGACCGCGAAGCCGTGTGGCGCGAGGTGCTCGCGGAGTTCCCGGGCTTGGAGCGGCTGGCTCGGGCTTCGCGCTCGTGGGCCTCCGAGCCCGGACCGGACACCGAGCTCGTCGAGTGGGCAGAAGCCGCACCCGAGGACGGACGTCTTCGCGCTTATCTGCTGGCCGGCTGCCGCGACGGTCTCGACCCGGCGCTGGCAGCCGAGGTCGAGCCGTGGCTCGCGGCGTGGGAGCAGGAAGCCCAAGCGATGCTGATGGCGCTCGACATCCTCGAGCGCGGCTACCGGTCGGCTCATCGAGGGATCGGCGGCGCGGTGCTGTGGACGAACGCGCGCCGGCAGGCCGCACAGGTCTTCGGGATCCGCAACGCCGTGTACCCGGTGACCGAGCAATCGGGAGAGTTCACGACGTCGCGCCCCGAAGCGGCCGCCGTGGGCGAGAACCTCACAGACATGCTGTGCCGCCGCGCGCTGCGCGACGACTGATCACGAGCTGAGGTGTGCGTCGAAGAAGGCGACGATGCGCCGCCGCGCGTCCTGCGCGCTCGGCTCGTGGTGCCCGCCGCCGATCAAGCGGCCGAAGACGGTGAACACCGCCGGGACGTCGTCCGGGTCGTGATCGTTGAGGAAGGAGTGCCCGGTGTCGGGGTACTCCTTCACGTCGTGGTCGATGTTGTTGGCGTCGAGCGCGCGCTCGAGGCGCGCAGCCGCCCGCGGGAGGGTCCTGTCCTTCGCGCCGAAGCTCCCGACGATCGGACACGCTCCGGACAAGAACCGCTCGGCGTCCTTCGGGACGGTGCCGTAGTTGACGCTCGACGCGGAGAAGCCGCGATCGGGCGCCAGGAGCAGCGCGAACCCCCCGCCCATGCAGAAGCCGATCACGCCGGTCTTTCCCGTGCATCCCGGTCGTCCGGCGAGCCACGAGCGCACCGCTTCGACGTCGTCGAAGGCCTTTCCCCTGCGGGCGCGCAGGTCGCCGAAGATCGCGCGCAGGCACCGGAAGCGCGTCCCCCAGTAGAAGAGATCGGGCGCGACTGCGAGGTACCCCTCGCCGGCCAGCCAGTCGGCTTGGTTCCGGACGTCGCGGCTCATGCCTATCGCGTCGTGTATGACGACGACACCGGGCCATGGTCCCGAGTCGGTCGGTGTCGCCACGTACGCCGGGAGCTCTCCTCGCGTCGCGGAGATCTTCTCGTCGCTCATCGTGGCCTCGTATCGAGCAGCGCCGAGCGTATCGCGGCGACGGCGTCGGGTCCGTAGCTCACGCCCTCTTCGTAGCCCTCGCCGTACGGATGCGGAAGGTAGCCCTGCCACGGGCTCAAGCCGGCCAGCAGCACGCGATCACCGCGCGCGCTGGAGATCTCTCGACCAAGCGCGTGGAAGGCTTCGCCGGGTATGGACACGAGGCGGACGCCGCCGATGGACCACTCGACGAGCTCGACATCCATCGCCGGACGTCCGTACAGCGCGGCGATGCCCGTCCCGCCGACCGCGACCTGCAACGTCTCCGCGCGCAGAACGCTCAACCGGTCGTCGATCGGCTCGGCCCCCGGCAGCGCGTCCGCAACGACGCGCGCGAGCCGCGTCCCGAACTCGACCGTCTGCTCGTAGGACGCCCACGGTGCGTAGGTGTCGTCGGGCTCGCCCGACGGCGGAACGGGATTGACGTCGCCCAACGCTCCGGTCAGCTCGATCGCCGCAACGCCCGTGAGCGAGGACAGCTCACGCCGGAAGGGACCCACCCAGTCCGGCGCTACGGCCATCCACCGGGGGCCGAGCAGGACGGGATGGATGCCGACGTTCGCGACCACCCCGGCGTGGGGTGCGAACAGGACGGAGAAGGTCGGCGCTTCGTAGTCGCCGCCGCGGCGGTTGAAGCCGAATCCGTCCGGCAGGGGTGCGCGTACGAAGCGCAGGGTGGTGGGCAGGGATGCTTCGCGCGCCGCGGACGCGGCGGCGACGCATCCCGTTCGCGCCACGTCGAGGTAGCAATGGGGGATCGGCCACCCTATGGCTTCACTCCCGGCGATCAGGCTCGGCCCGGAATGAGTGTGCGTGCACGCCAAGACGACGTTGGCTCGGGGGAGGCCGAGCTCATCCGCGACGGCGTCGCGGATGAGCGTCGAGTGGTCGGGCGTCATCCCGAGGAGGTCGCACACGACGAGACAAAGGGTCGTTTCACCGTCGGTGAGATGCACGGCGCGAGCCTCGAGGTCCTCGTGCACGTCCCGCACGGGATCCGTCCGGTCGCCGAAGCCGGCGAGGTAGACGGGCGGCGTCGGTGTGATCGGCGCTGCGCCGAACCCCGCCTTCATCTGGCGACCTCGGTGGTCCGTCCCGAGCGGGCGGACTCGTAGGCGGCCGCGACGACGGCGACCGCAGTGCGCCCCTCCGAGCCCGACGCCGGCTCGGCCGGGCCCGGGATCGCGTCTCCGTCGATCGCGCGCACGAAGTCCGAGCAGACATTGGTCTCCACGGACGGGAGCTCGAGGTCCTCCTTCTCGCCCGACGCTTTACGCAGTGAGGGCGGCCGCGTCGCGTCCACGCGGAGCGTCCCTTGCGTGCCGAAGACCATCAACCCGAAGTCGGGCGCCGGCCGCGCCACCCAGCTCGCGTGCAGGACGCCCGTCGAGCCGTTGTCGAAGCGGAGCAATACCTGTGCGGCGTCCTCGACGCCACCGTCGCCCGAGGTCATCGCGGAGACCTCGGTGATGTCGAGACCCGTGACGTATCGCGTGAAGTCGATCGCATGGACGCCGAGATCGATGAGCGCTCCGCCGCCGGACAGGCTCTTGTCGAAGAACCACGTGGAGTCGGGAGCCCAGTCGCGCGGGCCCGAGTGTCCGAAGGCCGTGCGCACGGCGAGGATATTGCCGAGGCGCGGAGCCGCGGCGCGCGCAGCGATAAGGGCCGGGATGTACCGCATGTTGTGCGCGACGTGGAGCACCACGCCGGCCGCTTCGGCGGCCCCGATCATGTCGTCGGCTTCCGACGGTGTGGTTGCCATAGGTTTTTCGACGAGGACGTGTTTGCCCGCCTCGGCCGCCGCTATCGCCTGCTCGTGGTGGAAGGCGTTGGGGGAGCAGATGTCGATGGCATCGACGTCGTCGCGTCCGATCACCGAGCGCCAGTCCGACGACACGTCACCGCCGCCCCACTCGCCGGCCGCGGCCGTCGCCGACTCGACGGTGCGCGACGCGAACGCGACGATATCGACGCCGGCGCAGTTGCGGAAGGCGGGGATGTGCGAGCGACGAGCGATGGCGCCGCATCCGAACATCCCGACGCGCAACGTCACAACAGGTGCGAAGCGACCTTCGCAACGGCCGTAGCGACGTCCTCACAATCAGACGGCGTGAAGGCCGCGCCTACGCCGACGACGAACGAGCGGGCGACGAGCTCTTCGGTCTCCGGGCACATGCCCATCTCGTAGGTCACCGACGCCGGGTGCTCGGCACAGTTCCACGGGCCGCCCTTCCCGCTGGCCGTCCGCTTGGCGAGGATGGCCGGGTTCGCATACACCGGCCGTCCTTCGTACATCTGCGCCGCCGGGATGCGCTCGGCCCGCAAGGCCTTGACGAACGTCCGCGCGATCTCCGGCGTCGGTGCGAACCACGTGATGGACGATCCGCCATCGCCGTCCGGGTCGTGCGAAGCGCGCAGCTCGAGGCCGTCGACGGTCCCGAGGGTGTCGAGGACCTTGCGCCGATTCGTCCGGCACGCTTCGATGATCCCCGGGAGCCGGCGCAGCTGTTCCCCGGCTATCGCGCCGGCGAGCTCGGTCATCCTCA
This sequence comes from Actinomycetota bacterium, assembly GCA_050694575.1. Classification (GTDB taxonomy): domain Bacteria; phylum Actinomycetota; class JAICYB01; order JAICYB01; family JAICYB01; genus JBOGXL01. Next base: position 4,289 of record JBOGXL010000377.1, read on the forward strand.
GGTTCTCGCCGGCGAAGGGTTCGGCCAGCTCGGCCCCCCTTTGACCGGGGGCGCTGCGCCCCCCGGACC
>JBOGXL010000378.1:0-16140 GCA_050694575.1 Actinomycetota bacterium
CCCTTCTGCAGGAGGTCGACGATCTCGCTGCCCGAGGTGGCGGCGTAGATCGACTTGCCGTCGGACATGAGGGTCACCTGCTCGAGCGGCGACTTGAGCTCGTCGGCGATGAAGCGGATGGCCTTCCGGATCTTCGGGAGACTCACGCCGGCGTCCAGGAGACTCCGGATCACGCGGAGGTGCACGAGGTCACGGAACGAGTACAGGCGTTGGGTGCCCGACCCCCGGGCTTCCTTCAGGCCCGGCCTGACGAGCCCGGTGCGGGCCCAGTAGTCGAGCTGGCGATACGTGATACCGACGATGGAGCAGGCCTGCGGCCCGCGAAAGCCCTGGTCCGTCACTGTCGCTCCCCCTCATGAGAACTACATCGGGAGGATTCCCGGACCTATGAGTGTGCAACGACTTCGGGCCGGAGTCAACGTTTTCCACCCCCTAGGGGCATGCGGTACCGGTGAGCTCGAGGGGGGTACCCCGAAGCCCATGATGTACCCCCGGGGGGTAGCGGAGAGGGGTCGGGGGGTACGCGAAGACGCGCCTACCCACGCGGAGGATCTCAGGAGAAGCCGGAGGAACTACTTGAAGTCTTCGGGCGTGACCTGCTCGAGGAACTCCCGGAAGCGCTCGAGCTCTTTCTCGGCGTCTTCTTCCTGGTCGTCGTCCTTGACGGCGATCGACGCTTCCTCGAGCACCTCTTCGTTCGCGAAGATGGTCAGGTCCATGCGCACGGCCAGAGCGAGCGCGTCCGACGGCCTGCTCGACACAGACACCGTCGTGCCGTTCTGCGACATCTGGATCTCGGCGTAGAACGTGCCGTCGCGGAGCTCCGTGATGACGATCCTGTCGACCGAGATGGCGAGCCCTTGCAACAGGTCACGCATGAGATCGTGTGTCATCGGTCGCAGCGTTTCGATCCCTTGCATGCCGAGGGCTATGGCCGTGGCTTCGACGGGACCGATCCAGGTCGGGAGGTAGCGCTCCCCTTCTCGCTCCTTGAGAAGGACGATGGGCTGGTTCGTGGGCAACTCGACACGGACGCCCACCAACTGAAGCTCGATCACGCCTTTACCCTACCCCCCTGCCCCGACGTACGACGGAGCGCATCGCGCGGGGTTACGTGAGCGGTTCGACGGCGTCGCGCAACAATGCGCGCACGAGTTTGCCTCCCACGCGCTGAAGCTCGCGCACCTTCTCCTGCGCAGCCTTTCGGGCCTCGGGGTTGCGCTGTCGAACGAGTGGGATCGCCATCTGCTCGGCGAGGTCGGCCTGACGGTCGGCCGCGACCCGAAACACCCTCAGGTGACGGGGCTCGAGACCAAGATCCAGAAGCGCGCGACAAAGCTTCGCGGCCTCGAGATCACGCTCGTCGAAGCGCAGGACGGGCTCCCCCGTTTCCTGTCCCTCCTTCTCTTCGCGAAGGTGCGTGGGATCCAGGAGTCGGTAGGACGTCAGCTCGTCGATCTGCTCGGTCGTCAATCCACTGGCGCCGCCCAGCTCGGAGATGGAGAAGGATGCACCGGTTCCGGCGGCGGTGATGGCGGCAACGCCTTCCTTCGGCGTGTCCGGCTCGTCGTCGAAGAGCAATCGGGCTTGACCTTCGCTGTCGGGTGCGCGATCGACCTCGTCCAGTCGCTCTCTGATGACCTTCAACGGCAGGAAATGGTCCCGCTGCAGCCGGAGGATGAAGCGCAGGCGGTCGATGTCGGCCTCCGTGAACTTCCGGTACCCCGAAGAGGTGCGCTCGGGGTCGATCAGTCCCTCGCCTTCGAGGAACCGGATCTTGGAAACCGTCACGTCGGGGAAGGTGTCCTTGAGGACGTTCAGTACTTCCCCGATCGAGAAATACGGTCGTCCTGTCTCCAGCGCCACCACTACTCCTTGGCCAGGAAGAGCAGCCGGAACTTCCCGATCTGCAGCTCGTCGCCGGATGTCAGCGCACTCGAGTCCACACGCGAACGGTTGACGTACGTCCCGTTGAGGGAGCCGAGGTCTGATACGGCGTATCTGGTCCCGTCCCGGCGCAACTCCGCGTGCCGGCGCGAGACGGTGATGTCGTTGAGGAATATGTCCGACTCCCTGTGCCGCCCCACCGTCACGAGGTCCTGGTCGAGCGTGAAGATCGTCCCGGCCGCGGGCCCCCGTCGGACGATCAGGCACGCCTGGCCCGGCTCGAGCTCCCGGAGATGCGCTTCCTCCTCGGCCTCCACCTCGATGGGCGCAAGGGTCGATGTCGCCTCGGCCTCGACCGATCCCATGGGTGATCCGCAACGCGAACAGAAGTTCGCGTTGGCTTCGTTGAGGTGGTCACAGTTAGGACAGCGCATCGGTGGGCCCTTTCGGTCGGACTCTCAATGTAGGGAACAGGGTGAGGTCGGTCAACGCAGCCTAAAGGGCGTCTGAGCAGGTCCCCGCTACGCTTTCTCAAGGACCGCTTGAGGCGGTCAGGAGCCGGTGCTCAGCCTTCCTCGGCCAGACTCCGCACGAGCTCCTCGTAGGCGGCGGCGTCCATGAGCTCGTCGAGCTCGGCGGGGTCGTCCGGACGGATGAGCACCAGCCAACCCTCGCCGTAGGGATCCTCGTTGGCGAGCTCGGGGGCCGCGATGACCTCGTCGTTACGCTCCACCACCTCGCCCGTCACCGGGGCGAAGAGGTCGGAGACGGCTTTCGGGGACTGGATCTCCCCGAAGGGCGCGTCTTGCGTCACGCGCGTGCCGGGGTCGGGCAGCTCGACGTAGACGACGTCGCCGAGAGCGTCCTGGGCGTAGTCCGTGATGCCCACCCGCACGCTCCCGCCCTCGAGACGAGCCCATTCGTGTTCGGACGTGTACCGGAGATCGGTCGGGAACGCGTCGCTCATGCTCGCTCGCTCACGCGACGAGACTACGGATGAGGCGCAACTGGGTGCCAGCCAAAGCCCGCGCCTTGGCGTCACCGTCGGACTCCGCCCATACGTGGACCACCGGCTGCTCCGGGTCGGGCAACACGAGCACCCAATCGTCGCCGTGGTAGATCTTCACGCCGTCGATGAGCTCGAGACGGTCGCCGGAGGCCCGCTCGACGACCTCACGCATCACTCCGCCCTTCTGGTCCCACGGGCACGGCACCTGCTCGTGAACGACGAACACGGGCGGGAGCGGCGCGAGGAGCGACGAGAGCGATTGCTCCGACTGGGCTCGAAACTCGAGCACCTTCGCGAGCGTGGCCATGCCGTCGGGGGCGGGCAGGAAGTCGGGGAAGATCAGGGCTCCGTCCGGACTGCCGGAGAGGCGGACGTCGCCGAGCGCGGCGGCTTCCATCAGCGCGGCCGCCGAGGCTTTCGTCCAACGGACGCGATGGCCGCCGGTCTCGGCTATCCGCGCCACCTCGCGCGATGCCGTGACGGGAAGCGCTATGCCACCCTCGCCCCGCAACATCGCGACGGCCAGCAGGAGCAGAGCTATGCCGTCGAGCATCGTCCCGTTGTCGTCGACGAGGAAGAGCCTCTCCCCCACCGGATCGAAGAGCGCGCCGAGATCCGAGCCCGACACCGTCACGAGATCTGCGAGCCGTGCTTGGTGCTCGGCCACCTGCTCGTCGCTGAGGACGGCTCGGGTCTCGTCGACCACCGAGTTCACGGCCAGGACCTCACAATCCAGCCGGCCGAAGAGCCCGGGAAGCACTATCCCCGTCGACCCGAAGCCGTAGTCCACGACGAGCTTGAGCCGCGCGCGACGGATGGTCTCGGAGTCCACTACCGAGAGAAGGCCCTCGGTGTAGTAGTCCACCTCGCGGGGCGGGTAGTGGAGCTCGCCGATCTCGCCGGGATAGGCCCGACGCACCTCCTCGCGGTAGAAGGTTCGCTCGATCTTGCGTAGGCGCCCCGGATCCAGATCGGTGCCCTCGTCGTCTATGAAGGTGATAGTGATCGACTGGGGATCGTGCGGGGCCGTCCGGATCGCGATGCCGCCTTGCGAGTGACGGGTGCGCACGTAGTAGCGCGCGACGGGCAGCGGCGCGAGCTCGAGGTCGTGGCAGTGGACACCGGAAAGGTTCAGGCCGGCCACCACGGCTCGCTTCATGGCTCGAGCGGCGCGCGTCGTGTCCCGGGAGGTGGTGACGGCTGCACCCTTCTTGAGCGTCGATCCGTAGGCCATGGCAAGTCGCACCACGGTCTCCGGCGTGATGTCGACGTTGACGAGGCCGGTGACGCCCTGGGCGCCGAAGAGCGTCCGCACTCCGCGCGACTCCCAGATGATCGACTGCGTGACTATCGCGCGCGCCTCAACGGTCTTGAAGGGGTAGATCCGGACGTTCGGATTGATTACTGCGTCGTTGCCTATCGAGCAGTCATCGCCGACGACGACGCCCTCCTCGAGTCGTGCGCCGCGGCGTATGTCGCTGTTCTTACCGACGATGCAGCCGCGGAGGTTGGTCACCTGACCGATGTAGGCGTTGTCGTGCACCGTTACGCGGTGCAGGAACGCGCCCTCCTTCACGACGACGTTCGCGCCGAGGACCGTGAACTCTCGGAGATGTGCACCTTGCTCGATGCGGCAGTTCTCGCCGATCACGGCCGGACCGTCGATGCGGGCGCCGGGATCGATCTCGGCTCCCTCGCCCAGCCAGATCCGCTCGCCCAGAGCGAACCCCGGGATCTCGACGTCGAGACGACCGTCGAGGACGTCGCGTTGCGCAGACAGGTACGCGTCGATGTTCCCGACGTCGGTCCAGTACCCGCCGGCGACGTAGCCGAAGAGCGGCAGCCCCTTGTCGAGCAGTAACGGGAACAGGTCTTCGGAGAAGTCGAAGACCGTGTCCTCGGGGATGAAGTCGAAGATCTCCGGCTCGAGCACGTATATCCCGGTGTTGATGGTGTCGCTGAAGACCTCGCCCCAGTTCGGCTTCTCGAGGAAGCGCTCGATCGATCCGTCCTCGCGCGTGATGACCACCCCGAACTCGAGCGGATTCGGAACGGACTTGAGGCAGATCGTCGCTACGGCACCGCGCTCACGATGGAACTGCACGAGCCGGCCGAGATCGATGTCGGTGAGGGCGTCGCCGGAGATGACGACGAAGCGCTCGTCACGGAGCTCGTCTTGGGCGTTCTTGACGCTTCCGGCGGTCCCGAGAGGCGTTTCCTCCGTCGCGTACGTGAGGTGGACGCCGAGATCCTCGCCGTTGCCGAAGTACGAACGGATGATGCTCGAAAGGAACTGGACGGTCGCGATCTGCTCGGTGTAGCCGTGCCGTCTGAGCAGGTTGACGATGTGCTCCATGATCGGCGTGTTGGCGACCGGGAGCATCGGTTTGGGCTGATTGGACGTCAGGGGCCTCAGGCGCGTCCCCTGACCGCCGGCCATGATGACGGCCTTCACGAACCCTCCTCTTCGTGGTTGGGTGCCGCCTGGGTCAGTCTACCGGGGGCTCCTCGGGGGCCGGGACGTCGTGGCCGGTGTCCGTGAAGGGCCGGCGCTGCACGGCGAGGAAGTGCCGGACGTCCTGCGCGTAGCGGAGAGCGGCGACGTAGTAGAGGACGCCGCCGACGCCGAACAGGATCAGACTCGGCCCGCGCAGCTCGCGTCCGATGAGCAGCCCGGGCAGCGCCGTGAAGAGGGCGAAGGTCGCCGTCTTCCCGACACGTCGTACCTTCGGCTTGCCGAACCCGCGCCGGGACAGCGCGAGGAACACGACAGAGAGCACCGCGTCACGGACCAGGACGGGAAGCCCCATCCACAGCGGGAGGATGTCGCCCATCATCATCGTCACGAGCGCTGTCATCGCGAGGACTCGATCGGAGATCGGGTCGAGGGTCGTGCCGAGATCCGTGACGGTGTTCGTCCGGCGCGCGATGTAGCCGTCGAGGTAATCAGAGATTCCCATCGCGCCGAACAGACCCGTCGCGTAGTTCGTGTGTCCGGTGGCGATCAGCCAGCCGAGGACGGGCGTCAGCGCGAGACGCGCGAAACTGAGGAGGTTGGGAAGGGTCCGCCACTCCGAGGCCGTTGAGATATTCGGCTCGGCGTCCACGACCGGCTCATCGTACCCGGCCCGGCCCGGTAGACCCGGGCTGCTCTTTCGTGCGTCGGGCCGCCGGGATTTGAACCCGGGACCTCTTGACCCCCAGTCAAGCGCGCTAACCAAGCTGCGCTACGGCCCGAAAGCGCATCCTATCCGGCGCGACAGGTGAAGGTAACGAGGACCCTTTCCGCCGCCGTGCGTAGCGCCTGACGGTAGCCAGCCTCGCTCGGCCACGTGCGGTCGGGTGTCCGGAAGGCCTCGATCGTGAACGTCGCAGGTTCATGCGTGAACGGATACGGATCGCAGAGCAGCTCGCCCTTATCGTTCGCGCGCGCGAGCATCGTCACGTCGCCCGATCTCGCGGCCATCGGCGGGAGGTTCTGATCGGTCCCGGCGCGCAGCGGCGACATGCACACGAGGAGCGACAGCCTGTCCCACACCTGCAGCAGGCGCCAGCCTTCCTCGGCGTCGTCGGTGAGGCCATCTCCATCGACGACTTGTCGGAGGCGCTCCTGCCTGTCTCGTTCGCCTTCGACGTAGGCGGTGGCTATCTCGAGGTCGCGTCCGGTGAGGTGGTCGATCCGCGGATCCATCCCCGGGTAGAAGGGCCGCGTGTACAGGCGCTGACCGTGCAGGGACGCGATGAGGCCGGCGTACGGGTCCTCGCTCTCGACGAGGTCGATGCCGTGCTTGTACAGCCGCGTGTGGTCGGCGATGGGGATGTGGATGAAGTCGACGGGCTCCCCGTCCTTGTTGAGCTTCGGCGACAGCTCCCACTCCGCCCAGCCGTCGTCGTGGCGCGCCGCCGCGACTATCGTCGCCACGCGTCGGGCGGGAGCCGGAACCAGGTCGTTACCCCAGGCGGCGGCGAACGCCCCGGAAAGCAGGGCGTGGTCGGTCTGCCGGAAGAGCAACAGTCCCGAGGAGTGCTGCTGGACGATCACCCGGCCGCCCTCGATCGTCTCGAGCCCCTCCTCGTGACGAACCGGATGGGCGTCCCCTCGAAGCCGAAACGACGCCTGATCCCCCTGTCGAGGTAGCGCAGCCATCGATCCGGGATCCGGTCGGCGCCGAACAGGACTATCGTCGGCGGCGCCACCTCGGCCTGCACGGCGTATTTCACGCGAGCACCCCGTCCCGTGGACGGTATCGGCGTGCGCGCCTGGAGCTCGTCCACGACGACGTTCAGAAGCGGCGTCGGGATACGCAGCCTGCGCGCGTCGAGGATCGGACGAAGCGCCGGCAGGATCGCGTTGACCCCTTTGCCTTCGAGGGCCGAGATGTCGAGGAACGGCGCCCAGTCGACGTGCGGAAGACGGCGGCGCAGCTCCGCCTTCTTCGCCGCTCGCTCGTCCGGGTCGAGGAGATCGATCTTGTTCAACACGACTATCGCGGACCGTCCGAGCTCGGCGATCTCTTCCGCGATGCGCAGGTCCTGCCGTGTCACGCCCTCGGCGGCGTCCACGACGAGGACGGCGATGTCGGAGCGCTGAAGGGCGCGCATCGTGCGGAGGTTCCCGTAGAACTCCGTCGACTCGTCCACGCGTGCGGTACGGCGCATGCCCGCGGTATCGACGAAGCGGTAGCGCTCACCCTCGAGATCCACGACGGTGTCGACGGGGTCGCGCGTGGTCCCCGGCTCCGGATGGACGATGCTCCGCTCCTTGTGCACGAGCCTGTTGAACAGCGTGGACTTCCCCACGTTCGGACGGCCCACAATCGCGATGCCGGGCTCCTCGGAGACCTCCGGCGTACCCACGGGGAACCCCTCGGTGAGCACATCGAGGAGGTCACCTATGGCGCGTCCGTGGAGGGCGGAGACGGCGACCGGCTCCCCCAGACCGAGCGAGAAGAGCTCGACCGCTTCGCGTTCCCGCCGCGCCGTGTCGGCCTTGTTCGCCACGAGCACCACTCGGGTGCCGAGCCGGCGGACGACGTCGACGACGGCCAGGTCCTCGGCCGACACACCCGCGTCGGTGTCGACGATGAAGGCGATCACGTCCGCCTCCGCGGCAGCGGCGAGCGCGGCGTCCGCCACCTTGCCCGCCAGGGCGCCCTCCGGATCGGTCTCCAGGCCCCCGGTGTCCACGAGGAGGAAGTGCCGGCCGCGCCAATCGGTCGGATACAGCACGCGATCGCGTGTCACACCCGGGCGCTCCTCGACTATCGCCTCGCGTCTGCCGATGATCCGGTTCACGAGAGTGGACTTGCCGACGTTCGGACGTCCGACGACGGCGACGACGGGCATGGTCACGGCTCGACCCTCCTCATCAGCTCGACGAAGCGCTGCTGCGCTTGCATCGTTGCGTCGCGTACGCGCGCTCGGGGCAACATGCCGGCGTGCTTCTCGCCGACGCGGAACGGCTCGCCGATACCGACCCGGATCTTGACCAACCGCGGCAGCTTCCCTCCCGGGGGGAACACCGCCTCCGTGCCGCTGATCGCCACGGGCACGATCGGCGCACCCGACTTGAGCGCGACGTAGGCGAACCCTTCCTCCATCTCCTCGAACCGGGCCATCGGACGGCGTGTGCCCTCGGGGAAGATGCCGGCGATCTCCCCGGCTGCCAGCAGCTCGAGGGCTCGTTGCAGTGGCGTCCGGTCGGGCCTCCCGCGCCTCACGGGAAAGGCGCCGAGGTTGCGCAGGAAGAGCGCAGACAGCTTGGACTCGAACAGCTCCTCCTTCCCCATGAACCAGACCTTGCGCGACGTCGTCGCGGCGGCCACCGGTATATCGATGAGCGACCGGTGGTTCGGCGCGAGGATGACCGCCCCTCGCTTCGGGACGTTCTCCCGGCCCTGGATGTCCAGCCGGAAGACGATGCGGAGCAAGCCGCTGAGGGCCGTCCGCACCGCGGCGTAGAAGAGGTCGGCACGTTGCGGCCGCAGGAGGTCGAGGATCCGTTCGACGACCTCCGACGGCCGCAGCTCCGTCGTGTCGAGCACTACCGCGTCGGGCGCCGCGCGCATCGCGCCGACGGCACGAGTGGCATCACGCGAGTCGCGCTCGTGCACCTCCGCTTCGACCGCTTCGGCCCGCCCGCGTTCGGCAACGCGCCTTCCGGCCCGGACGGAAGGATCCGCATCGAGATACACCTTGAGGCCGGCGGCCGGCCACACGACTGTGCCGATGTCCCGTCCTTCGACGACGGCTCCCGGCGGAGGCACCAGGAGCCGCTGGTACTCGACCAGGACGCGACGAACCTCGGGGTGCGCGGAGACTACCGACGTCGCCTCGCTCACCTCCGGCGTGCGGATCTCCTCCCCTACCGCACGGCCGTCGAAATGAAGCTCGTCGCCGTTCACCAGACTCGTCAGTTCCATGGACTTTCGCGCGATGGCGGCCAGCGCCGGGCCGTCTTCGAGCCCAACGCCTGCCTCGAGGGCGCGCAGAGCGGCGAGGCGGTAGGTCGCGCCTGTGTCCACGTAGGCGAGGCCGAGGCGCTTCGCCAACTCTCGCGAGACCGTGGACTTCCCGGCGCCTGCGGGGCCGTCGATGGCCACTATCCGTCGATCGCTCATCGGAGCTCCACGTCGGCGCCGAGCGCCGCCAACACCTTGTCGAAGCCGGGCCAGGACACACCCGCGGCCTCGAATCCGTCGACGAGCGTCTCACCGGAGGCAACGAGGCCGGCGACCCCCAACGCCATAGCGACGCGATGATCGTCCGCAGCCTCGACCTTCGTGCCGAAAAGCGGCGTCGGGCCGCGGACGGTGAAGCCGTCCGGATGCTCTTCGGCGTCGGCGCCGAGGAGCCGCAGGGCCGAGATCGTCGCCGCGATGCGATCCGATTCCTTCGCGCGGAGCTCTTCGGCGCCGCGGACGGTCGAGGTGCCGCGGGCTTGCGTCGCGAGGACGGCGAGAAGTGGGAGCTCGTCCACGACTGTGGGAACCGTCGGCCCTTCGACGGTTACGGCCGCGAGGTCTGAGCGGCCGGCCCGAACGGATCCGGACGGCTCGCCCATGCGCTCTCGATCGGCAGACCATCGAACCTCGGCGCCCATCCGCGACAGGAGCTCGAGGAAGCCGGAACGCGTCGGATTCAGTCCAACTCCCTGTATGAGCACATCACCGCCGAGCACCGCGGCCGCTATCAGGAACGCCGCAGACGAGATGTCGCCGGGGATGACGATGTCGAAGGCCGGCGGCGCGAAAGAGCTCGCGGAGATGGTGTGGCGTCCGTCCGGGAGCCGCTCGTGCGTGAGAGGAGCACCGAGCGCGGACAGTATCCGCTCGGTGTGATCCCGTGAGAGCGCGGGTTCTGTCACCTTCGTCTCACCGTCGGCCGCAAGCCCGGCGAAGATGACCGCCGTCTTGACTTGCGCGCTCGGCACACCGGTTTCGACCTCGGCACCCGACAGCCGACCTCCGGAGACGGTGACGGGAGGACGACCGTCCGTGGTCTTGACGCTCGCGCCGAGCGCGGTGAGCGGCCCGACGAGCCTGTCCATGGGGCGGCGATGCAGGGAAGCGTCGCCGTCCAGGACCGAGGGGAACGCGTAGTGGGCGGCGAGGCCGCAGAGCAGCCGCATCGTCGTTCCGGAGTTGCCGCAGTCCAGTGCGCCGGCGGGCTCGTGCCAGGATCGCAGGCCGCGACCGTGGACTACGGCGTCCGCGCCGTTCCGTTCGATCCGCACGCCGTAGGCCTCGAGGCATCGCACGGTAGATGCGACGTCCTCGCCGGGCCCGGCGTTGCGGATCGTGGTCGTACCGTCCGCGACGGCACCGAGCATCAGCGCCCGATGCGAGATCGACTTGTCGCCGGGGACGGTCGTCTCACCCGAGATCGCGGCCGGTCCGCGTACGACGAGGGTCGTCACTCGTCCTCCACGACCGTCACGCGGAACCCCTTCTCGGTGAGGAGCTCGCCAGCGCGCTCGGCCGTAGCGACACCGTCGACGAGTATGTGCAGCACTCCACCGGCGCTGCGATGGTCCATCCAGAGATCTTCGATGTTGATCCCACCCTGTCCGATGGCGGTCGTAACCTCCGCGAGCACGCCGGCGCGATCGGGGATAGCTACATCCAGCGTGACGGGTTCGCCCGGCGTGCGCTCGCCCTTCGCCGGGAAGCGGCGACGGGCGGCGCGCGCTCGCTCGATGATCTCGTCGAGCTCGTCCCACCTTCCGAGCTCTACGGCCGCCCGGAGATCCTCCAGGCGCATCGAGAAGTGCTCGAGCTCGCGCACGACGGCCTCCCGGTTCCACGCGAAGATGTCGCGCCACACGCGCGGGTTGGTTCCCGCCGTTCGCGTGACGTCGCGGAAGGAACCTGCTGCGGCCTGGAACACTCGAGGATCGCCCTCCTCGCCCGCGAGGGCCATGAGCGACGTCGCTATCGCATACGGAAGATGACTCACCAACGCGACGAGCCTGTCGTGCTCAGCGGGATCGAGGGCCAGCGTCCGGGCGCCCAGGGAAGCAACGAGCGCGTTCAGGCGCCGGTAGGCGTCCGAGGCCGTGCGCTCGGTCGGTGTGAGGATCCAGAGGGCGTCCTCGAACAGATCCGGACGCGCCGACCGGATGCCTTCGCCCTCGGTTCCCGCCATCGGATGACCGCCCACGAATGCGCCCTCGGCACCGAGCAAACGCTCCGCCTCGGTGACGATCCCCGACTTGGTCGAACCGACGTCGGTGACGAGCGTCGCGGGACTCACGTGGCTCGCCACACGTTCGATGGTCGGGAGGATCTCGCCCACGGGAGTCGCCACTACCACGACGTCGGCACCGTCGACACCGCGCCGGATGTCCGGCGCGACCTCGTCCACCGCTCCCACCTCGAGCGCGGCCTCAGCGTTGTTGTCGTCGGCGTCGAACCCGCGAACGCGGACGTTGCCGCTGCGCTTCAAGCCGAGACCTATCGAGCCTCCGATGAGGCCCGTCCCGATGAGGAGGATCCGCTCGCCCACCTCCACCGGCCGGCTAAGCCGGGTCCGGCGGATCGAGAAGACGCACCGTGTCGCCGAGGTACACGGGCTCCGGTGGTTGATCGCCGTAGTACTGGATCAGGATCCGGATGGTGCGAGGCATCGCGAGGTTGCTGTGCACGTCTAGCTCGCGCGCGCACAGCAACGGGATCCCGTTCAGGCCCATGAGGCGTGCCGCGGCAGCCGGGAACTCCGAGTGGATGTCGTCGGTGGCGGTGAAGAAGACGCTGACCACTTCCGCCGGATCGATCTCGTTCCGACCGATCAGCTCTTTCAGGAGCGCTTGCGTTCGCTCCACCACCTGCTCCCGCGTGTCTGCGTCGACGTTGACCGCGCCGCGCACGGCGTAAAGGCGTTGCATCGGGTGTCAGTCTAGGCCGTGACCGCGGGAGCCCTGCGTCTTCGCCGAGCGCTCGAGGTCGAGCACCTCGGCACGGTCCAGGGGCCGCCACTCCCCCGCTTTCAGGCGGCCGAGACGCAGCGGTCCGATGGCCGTCCGGACTAAAGACCTCACGTCGAGGCCGACCGCAGCGAGCATCCGCCGGACGAGCCTGTTCCGTCCTTCCCGGACGACCATCTCGATGACCGCCCGCCCTTCGCCGCGCGCGCGGATCTCGACCCGCTCGGCCCGGGCCGATCCATCCTCGAGATCGACCCCCGCGCCGAGCCGCCGCTTCAGATCGCCCGTGACGTTCCCGCCCACCTCGGCGACATAGGTCTTCGGCACCTCGTAACGGGGATGCGCCATGCGATTCGCGAACGCACCGTCGTTCGTCAGGAGGAGCAGCCCGCTCGTGTCCTTGTCGAGGCGGCCGACGGGGAAGACACGCGGCTCCCGTGGGACGAGATCGACCACGGTCGTCCGGCCTCGTGCATCACGGGCCGCGGTCAACACTCCCGTCGGCTTGTTCAACGCGAGGTAAGCCAGATCCGTCGAAAGGGCGACGGGGACGTCGTCGATGGTCACCCGGTCGCTCCCGACGTCTACTCGCATCCCCAGCTCGGCGGGTCGGCCGTTCACCGCCACCCGGCCGGCTCGTATCAGCTCCTCGCACGCGCGGCGCGACGCGATGCCGGCTCTCGAGAGGACCTTCTGCAGACGTTCTCCGGGCTGCTCGGTCACTCCTCCGGCTGCGCCCCGCTCTCCCCGGCGTCAGCCTGGTGAGCCGTGAGGGCCCGCTCGATGTCGGTGGCCGTCTGCGGGTCGGGAGCGAAGGACGCGAGGGGCGGCAGATCGGCCACGGAGCCGAGGCCGATCTTCTCGAGGAAGAGCGGTGTCGTGCCGAAGAGCGGCGCCCGACCCGGTCCGGAGTCTCGTCCCACCTCGGCGACGAGTCCGCGCTCGACCAACGTCTGTAGAACCGAGTCGACGTTCACCCCGCGCACCCGCGAGATCTCGCCGCGCGTCACGGGCTGCCGGTACGCGACGATGGCCAGCGTCTCGAGGGCCGGGCGCGAAAGCTTCCCGACCCGCGACCGGCTGGCGAAGTGCCCGACGGCGTCGGCGTGCTCGGCTCTCGTGTAGATGCGGAAGGCGTCTCCCACGCGCCGCACCTCGACGCCTCCATCCGAGGACGCATACGAAGCGCGAAGCGCGTCGATCACGTCGGCGACCCGATCCGCGCCGACACCGAACGCTGCGGCGATGTCCTGCGGGCGCACCGGCTCCGGTGTTGCGAACAGGATCGCTTCGATCAGACCCGTCGTCAGTTGCGTCGCCATGCCTACCTCCTCGTCAACCGCAGCTCCAGCTCACCGACGGTGTCTCCTCCACCGAGCTCGATCTCCCCACGCATGGCGAGCTCGAGCATCGCGAGGAACAACGCGACGGACCATGCGAGGTTCCGCCCGCGCGCGATGTCGGCGAAATTCAGAGGGCCGCTCTCCAGCCGGACGACCAGCTCGGCGGACGCCTCCTGCGTCGATACCTGATCGACCACGACCTTGGACGTGTCGACGGTACGCAGCGCATCGCGCAAGAGATCCACGAGCGTGCGCGCCAGATCCGCCGCCGACATCTCACCGAGGGCCGGGAACCTCCGCAGCGCCTCGTCGTCCGAGGACGCCTTGGCCGGGAACCGGCGGTCGCCGGTCTCGAGCAGTCCCGCCAGCGTCTCCCCCGCCGTCCGGAACGTCTGAACCTCGAGGAGCCGTGCGATGAGCAGATCGCGTTCGACCTCGTCGTCCTCGTCGACGTCTCGGACCGTCGGGTCCGGGAGCAGCGCCTTCGCCTTGAGGGCAAGAAGCGTGGCGGCGACGACGAGGAACTCCGTAGTGACCTCGAGGTCCGCACGGTCCATCTGCTCGATGTGTACGAGGTACCCCTCGGTCAAGCGCGCGATCGGCACATCGCAGACGTCGAGCCGCTGCTCGGCGATCAGGGTGAGCAGGAGCTGGAAGGGACCCTCGAAGACCTCGAGTTTCACTTCGTAGCTCACGTCACCGTCCGTTTCGTCGCGGGGAGATGCATAGCCTCCCGCACGCGCTCGATAGTCCCTTCGACGATAGGGCGCATCTTCGCACGCCCTGCTGCCAAAACCTCCTCGGCCATGCCCGCTTTCGCGCCTAGGTCGGACCGGCGCTCGCGGAAGCCGGCCAAGTGCTCGGACAGCCGATCCGCGAAGGCCGCCTTGTCCTCGACACACCCCAGCGACCCGTCGCGGCACGCTCCGTCGACACGGCCCGCCGCGTCGGGGAAGAACGAGCGCCACCAATGGAACACGTTGCAGATCTCCGGATCGCCGGGATCCCCGAGGCGGACCTTCGCCGGGTCGGTGACGGCCGCGCCGGCCACTTCGTGGATCCGCTCCGGCGGGTCGGTCAGCCAGATCACGTTCCCATACGAGGCGCTCATCCTCCGGCCGTCCGGGCCGGGTACCCTTCGCGTCTCCGTGAGGATCGGCTTCGGCTCGGCGATCGCCGTGCCGTAGAGCCTGTTGAAACGCCGGACGATCTCGCGCGCGAGCTCCAGATGCGCCAGCTGATCCTCCCCCACCGGGACGAGCTCGCCGCCGACTATCGCGATGTCCGCGCATTGCAGCACGGGGTACCCCAGGAACCCGTGCGTCGCGATCTCCCGGCCCTCGAGCTCGCGCAGCTGCTCCTTGTAGGTCGGGTTGCGCTCGAGCCAACCCAACGGCGTGATCATCGAGAAGTACAGCGCCAGCTCCGCGACCTCTGGGATGTCGGATTGCTTGTAGATCGTCGCACGGAAGGGATCGACCCCGGCGGCGATCCAGTCCAGGACGACGTCGCGCGCATTCTCCGCGATCTGCGACGGATCACCGTAGTCGGTGGTGAGCGCGTGCCAGTCGGCGACGAAGAAGAAGGACTCGTGCTCCGCTTGGAGCTCGAGCATCGACTGGATGTTCCCGAAGAGGTGGCCGAGGTGCAGTCGTCCCGTGGGCCGGTAGCCGGTGACGACGCGCATCCGCTACAGCGGCAGGATCCGAAGCAGACCGGACTCGATGAAGCCGATGATCCTCGACAGCGGCTCCTGTAGCCAGATGATGACCGCGAAGAGGATGAGGAACCCGTAGGGCTCGATCCGGTCGAGCGTGCGTCGTCCGTTCTCGGTGAGGAAGACGCGCATGATGCGGGAGCCGTCCAGCGGCGGGATGGGGATGAGGTTGAAAGCGGCGAGAAGAACGTTCCACACGAACCCGGCGACGATCAGGAAGGGCACCACACCGATGGCAGCGATGTCGCCGGACGAGAAGCGCACATTTCGGAGCGGCTCAACGTCGATGCCGTACAGACGATTAGCGATGACGGCGGCGATGAAAGCAAGGACCAGGTTCGCGGCCGGTCCGGCGAGAGCGACGAGGGCGAAGCCCCAGCGATCCTTCCCTCGGAGCTTGGCGGGGTTCACGGGAACGGGCTTGGCATACCCGAACATCGACCCGGTGGTGAAGAACAGCAGCGCCGGCAGGATGACCGACCCGACGATGTCGAGGTGCTTGGCCGGGTTGAGCGTGATGCGTCCGGCCGCCCGCGCCGTGTCGTCGCCGAGCGCGAACGCGGCTACGCCGTGAGCGTTCTCATGGATGACGACGCTCGCCAGCAGCACGGCAAGACCGAGGATGGCTTCGAGCACGGCCCAAGGGTAACCACCGGTCGGGCAAACCTCACGGAATCCGGCGTTCGCGTCAGCCGAGCAGCTTCTTGCAGTCCAGGCACAGCCGCGCGACGGGGCGGGCTTCCAAGCGCTCGACGGGGAT
>JBOGXL010000379.1:0-9791 GCA_050694575.1 Actinomycetota bacterium
TCGGGTCCGACGAGAGCCCCCCGTTCGGGCGATTTCGGCATGGCGGGTTTGATGGTAGGCCTACCTGGGCACTTGCCATGCCGGTCTATCCTTTGCAGCAGAGGAGGGCGATGTGACGCCACGCGGGTTCCCGGGCCGACGGTCACGTTGTCCCGTCTGTGGAAGCCGGAAGCTCTTCCCGAGTCTCGGACGCTTGAGTACGGGCGTCCCGGCGATCGCAGGCGGACAAGGTAAGCCGCGCTTCACCTGGCGTTGCCGGGCTTGTCGGACGAGCATGCGAGCTCACGCGCAGCGGATGGAACTGTGGCGGCCTCGCCGGCCTCTCGCGAATTGGCTGCACCGCCGGTCGCCGACCGGCGTTTAGAGCTCGCAGCTACGGCCCGGCGCTCGTCTGCCTTCCCGAGTCCGGCATCGGCCTGACGACGGCCGGGCGGACCTGATCCGCCCGCGACGAACGCGACCGCACGTACACCTCGTAGAGCCGAGCGCCACCCCATACGGCCACGCCGAGCGCCGCCATCCAACTGGCTCCTTTGGGAAAGACATTGACGGTGACCGACGGGGTCTGCGCGGCCACCTTCGAAGCTCTCTTTCGACGTCCGCCACGGACGCGTCGCATTAAAAATGCCAGCGCCGTTCCGCCGGCACTGCCGCCGGCGACTATCGCGGCGGCGCGACGCCCGAATCCGGCCAGCGGGAACCGAGTCTCCAGATCCCCCAGCTTGCGCTCGATCCCCGAGCGCAGAGCCTCGATCTCCTTCAGTGTGTCAGTTGCTCTCGAGCCCACTTCACGTCCTCCTTGATGGACGCAACGGTCCGATCCAACCGAGGCCGGCGACGTCGCATGATCACGATACCCACGACCGTCCCGAGCAAAGCGAAGGCGAGCAATCCCCCGCCCACTATGGCGAAGGACACCTCGCGCGAGAACGGGAGCCAGAACGCGAGGGCGAACAGGCCGAATCCCAGCGCCGGGAGGGAGCCGAGCAGTGCGAGGAGGATCAGACCGCCGCCGATGAGCTGGGCACGGAGCCCCGCGACGAGCTCGATCCGCCCGAGCTCGATCTCCTTGCGGATGAGCATGCGGAGGTCGTCGGCGACGTCCATCACCAGCTCGACGGTCGATCGAGTGGGCGTCTGGGTCATCGGTCCTCCTCCGCGGGGATGCCGGTAGGCGCGTGATCGGCCTTTGGGCTCGCTTGAACCTTCCTTCCCCTCCCTAGCAGCATACCGAGGACGATGCGCCTTTCCGAGCTTCCTACGCCGGCCCTGTGCGTCGACCTCGACGTGCTGGAAGCGAATCTCGCGGCGATGCATGGGTTCTTCCGCGACCGTCCGTGCAACGTGCGCCCGCACTTCAAGGCCCACAAGACACCGGCCATCGCGCGGCTGCAGATCGAGGCGGGTGGAGTCGGGATCACGTGCGCCACAATCGGCGAGGCCGAGGTGCTGGCGACGCACGGCTTCGACGACCTGCTCATCGCCAACGAGATCTGCGATCCCACGAAGGTCGACCGCGTGCGCGCGCTAGCGGAGCGCATCCGGCTCATGGTCGCCGTCGACTCCGTCGAGGCCGTCGAGATCGTGCGTCCGGCGCGGGTGGACGTCCTGGTCGACGTGAACGTCGGGATGCCGCGTTGCGGAGCGCCTCCCGACGCCGTGGCCGACGTTGCGACGGCCGCCGACCGAGCGGGGCTTCGTGTTCGCGGCGTCATGGGGTACGAAGGCCACGCCACGATCGTCGAAGACCCTTCCGACCGGTCCGCGGTCGTTCACGAGTCGATGGAGGTCCTCCTACGCTGCGCCCAGACGGTCCGCGACATCGTCGACGACGCGACCGTCGTTTCCGCCGGCAGCACCCTCACCTACGATGTCGCGGGCACGACCGAAGGCGTGACCGAGATACAGGCGGGCAGCTACGCGCTGATGGACACGGAGTTCGCAAAGCCCGACATCCCGTTCCGCGAAGCCTTGCGCTGCCTGGCGACGGTGTTGAGCGTGCAGGGCAACATCGCCGTACTCGACGCAGGCCTGAAGGCGTTGGCCACCGACCACGGCAACCCACACCTTCCGGACGGCACCCCCGCGATGGTGTTGTTCCTCTCCGATGAGCACACGACGCTTGCGAAGCAAGAAGGTTTCGCGAGTGTCCCGGGCGACAGATTGTGGCTGCGGCCTTCGCACGTGGATCCGACCGTCAACCTGCACGACAGGCTGTACGCCTTCCGCGGCGATGAGGTCGAACACATCTGGACGGTCGAAGCACGCGGCTACCGACGACCGTGACACCGCGATGGGCGGCCGAGCTCGCCTTCGCCGAGCATCTCGCGGACGTCGCCGACGCCATCTCCGTCCATCACTTCCGCCGCTCCGATACCGCCGTGAGGGTGAAGGCCGACGGCACGCCTGTGACGGAGGCGGACGAGGCGATAGAGCGGGCGCTTCGATCGGAGATCGCTGCCGCCTACCCCGAACACGGTGTGCTCGGTGAGGAAGAGGGCTCGACGGGTGAAGGACCGGCCCGCTGGATCATCGACCCTATCGACGGCACGAAGAGCTTCTCGTGGGGCATACCCGTATGGGCGACGCTCATCGCTTTGGAAGTGGAGGCCGAGATCGTGTGCGGGGTCGTCAGTGCCCCGGCCCTCGGCGACCGCTGGACGGCCGTCCGCGCCGCCGGCGCTCGACGCAACGGCGAGCTCATCGGTGTGTCCGACGTCGGGTCGCTCGATCGAGCCAGGCTCGGCTTCACGTCGGCCACCTCGGGCGACGCCGGCTTCCGCGAGTCGTTCCAGAGGCTCCTGCGCTCGGTGGCCCACAACCGAGGGCTGGGCGACTTCTACGGCCACGTCCTGGTGGCCTCGGGGTCGCTGGACGTGATGATCGAGCCGCACCTGTCCCCGTGGGACATCGGCCCCCTGATCGTGATAGTCGAGGAAGCCGGTGGACGGCTCACGGACTTCTCCGGCCGGGCCCAGATCTACGGCGGATCGTGCCTGACCACCAACGGCTCCGTCCATGACGAGGCGCTGGCCCTGCTGAGCGGGACGGGTCTCTAGCGTCGTTGGCAGCCGCGCTGCGTGGTTTTCCGAGCACTAAGCGTCCCTGTGGATTGTCATCCTTCCGTAACGGCTCCTTCCTGAGACCGCGATACCCATGTCCGATTCTGGTTTCACCAACGAGGGTTGGTCGCATCGACGGAAGCGCCGCCGGACGCAAGTTCGGCGGCGCTCTCTTTCCGGGAACTTTTTCCCCAGCCGGCTAGGGCGTCGGCGTGGGAGTCGGCGAGCCGACGGGGACCGGCACCACGTCCGGGACGTCGCCCTCCTGTGGTGCGAACCGGAGGTAGCGTGCGCGCCCCACCGTCTCGTGGGCCACGCCGAGCTGGTCGATCACGGGCTGACGGGCTCCGTGGATCCGGAATCGGACGGCGTCGACCTCGGGTAGCTCGGTGAGCGTCCAGACGACCTGGGCGACCCGCAGCAGCTGCACCAGCTCTCCGGCCGCCGCTTCGAATTGCGCCGTCAGGTTGACGTCGGCGACGCCGCGTCGGACCGACACGCCGAGGAGCTCGGTACCCCCGCTGATGGCCGTGCGCAAACGCCTGCTCTCGGGTGACGTTGGCCCCTCGAGGAGCCGGCGCACGGCGAAGTCGGCCGTCGAGCGCGTGGTCGAGGCTTCTCGCCAGACGCCACCCAGGCGTTCGGGATCGAGCGGCGCGCCTTCGGGGTCCGTGCGGGCGAAGAAGACGAGCGTTCGCACGGTGCGCTCCTCGACGGAGCGCGGCTCATCGACGGCGTACAGATCGGCAGGCAGGTCGTCCTGCGGGATCAGCCTGACCTCCGCATCCCGAGCGCACCCGGCCACGAGCGCCAGTGCGAAGCCCAACAGGACGACACGCCTCATGACTCGACCCCGTCGGGAAGCAGGAGCTCCACACGCGTTCCGTGGCCGGGCGCCGACTCGACCGAGAGGTCTGCGCCCAGAAGTCTCGCGTTCTCCGTGGCGATGGCAAGACCCAGCCCGGAGCCTGCGCCCGAGTCGCGGCCACGCGAGGCGTCACCGCGCCAGAACCGCTCGAAGATGCGCGGGAGCTGTTCCTCCTCGATACCGGGCCCCCGGTCGGCCACGGTGATGCGGGCGGCGCCGTTGAAGGTGTCGAAGCTTATGGTGATCTTCTCGCCACCGCCGTGTACGACGGCATTCTCGACGAGGTTGCCGACCACGCGTTCGAGTCGCATCTTGTCCGTCCGGACGACGAGACGGTCCGGTCCTTCGATCTCGACGGACGTGTCCGGGGCGCGCCGGCGCGCCACCTCGGTTGCGAAATCTCTGAGGTCCACGTCGTCCCAGGCGATCTGGATGCTGCCCGCGTCCGCGCGCGTGAGCTCGAGCAGATCGTCCACGAGCCTGCGCATGGACCCGACCTCCTCCGCGGCGAGGCCGACGGATCTCCGCAAACGCGGAGGGAGCTCGGCACCGCGTTCGGCTATGAAGTCGATGGACGTCTTCAGGGTCGTGAGCGGAGTACGGAGCTCGTGGGAGACGTCGGAGATGAATTGTCTCTCGCGCATGATGCGCTCCTCGAGCGCCTGGGCCATCAAGTTGAAGTCGTCGGCCAGACGTGCGAGCTCGTCGCCACCCTGGACCTCGAGCCTCGTCTCGAGCCCGCCCGCCGCCACCCGCCGCGCCGCGTCGGCGGCTACGCGCAGCGGCCGGATCGTCCGGTCGGCGAGGCGAAGGCCGACCGCGCCGGCGATGGCCCCGGCGGCACCGACGACGCCGACCAGAACGCGCCACAGCAGGGAGAGGGTCCGGTCGACGCCCTCCATCGAATAGACGAAGTACGTGAAGATCAGTTTGGAGCTCGGCGGCACCGGAGACCCCCAGACGAGCCGACGGTGGCCCGGCCCCCGGAAGATCGAGTAACCGACACGGCCTTGCTCCACGGCCGTGCGCAGCTCGGCCGGTATGGCGCCTTCCGTGATCCCGACCGATGTCGACTCGGCCGTCTCGATGCCGGCCGTCCGGACGACGACTTCGAGCCCTTGCTGTTGCAGCGTTTGCAGGTACACGCGCACCTTGCCCGGACCCTGGTCGAGGATGAGCTGGTCCTTGAGGAACTCGAGCCCCTGGAAGGTGTCGCTTCGCGCGCTCTCGATGGCTTGGCGGGTCAAGACCCACTGGCTGATGAAGAACGTGCCGCCGGCTACGGCGCCCGACACGACGAGTGCGCCGAGGATGTAGGCCGAGGCGATGCGGAAGCGCAGCGATTGCAGGCGGAGCACCGTCAGTCCTCGGCGACCTTGTATCCCATCCCCCGGACGGTCTGGATGATCGCTGGATTGTGCGGATCGGCTTCGACCTTCGTGCGCAGTCGCCGGATGTGCACGTCGACCAACCGGGCGTCGCCGAAGTAGTCGTAGCCCCACACCTCCGAGAGCAGCTGCTCCCGTGAGAACACTCTCCCCGGCTTCGACGCCAGTGTGGTCAGCAGACGGAACTCGGTGCGCGTCAGCGACAAGGCTTCGTCGTTCCGGCGAGCTATCCCTTCTTCGGGGCGGATCTCGAGAGCCCCGACCCTGAGCACGCTCGGCTCCTCGTCCTCGGCCTGCGAACGACGAAGCAACGAACGGATGCGAGCCAGCAGGACGCGCATCTCGAACGGCTTGGTGAGGTAGTCGTCTGCCCCCGACTCGAGCCCGACGACGACGTCTATCGTGTCGCTCTTCGCCGTGAGGAGGATGATCGGGAGGTTCGAGGTCTTCCTGATGTCACGGGTGAGCTCGAAGCCGTTCTTCCCCGGCAGCATCACGTCGAGGATCAGCAGGTCGGGGGCGCTCTGACGGATCGCCTCCTCGGCCTCGGTGGCGTCGTTGGCCGTATCGACGAGGTAGCCCTCCTCGGAGAGGGCAACCTGCATGATCTCCCGGATGCCACGGTCGTCGTCGACGACGAGCAGTCGATTGCTCATGCCACTAGTTTCCCTCGTCGGGCTCCGTGGTATGGCTTACTTCGATCATGCCCCACCCCATAGACCGCGCCGAGCTCCAGCGGCTCAGGGCAGACGGCGCTCGGCTCGTCGAGGTCCTGCCCCGCGAGGAGTACGAAGCGCAGCACCTCCCGGGAGCGATCCACATCCCGCTGCG
This sequence comes from Actinomycetota bacterium, assembly GCA_050694575.1. Classification (GTDB taxonomy): domain Bacteria; phylum Actinomycetota; class JAICYB01; order JAICYB01; family JAICYB01; genus JBOGXL01. Next base: position 6,150 of record JBOGXL010000379.1, read on the forward strand.
CCGTATCGACACCGAGGCTCGGGAGCGGCTGGACCCGTCGCGTCCGGTGATCGTCTACTGCTGGGACTCCGCCTGAGACCTCAGCCCACGAGCCGCGTGGCGGCTCGAGAGCCTGGGGTTCGCAGACGTGTACGACTACGCGGAGGGCAAGCTCGACTGGCTCGCGGCGGGCCTGCCCAGCGAGGGCCGGGAGGCGTCGCAGCCGTCGGCGTCCGACGTCGCACGCAGTGACGTCCCGACGTGCTCCCTCGACGACACCATCGGCGAGATCAAGGCTCGGGTCGGGACTTCCACTATCGACGTGTGCGTGGTCGTGAATGCAGCCAACGTCGTTCTCGGCCTCCTGCGTGTGGAAGAGCTCGCCGGGGCCGACGACACGAGAGCAGAGGACGCGATGCAGCCGGGGCCATCAACGTTCCGCCCGCACGTCCCGATCGGCGAGATGGCGCGCTACCTCGACGAGCACGAGATGGACAGCGCTCCCATCACCACGTCCGAAGGCAAGCTGATGGGTGCTCTGTTCGTCAAGGACGCTCAGAAGGTCGCCGACGAGAACAGATAACCGAACGATCCGGCGGCTGACGCGGTCTACAGGATCGGCGAGAACGGCTCCGTCCCGTTTGCGAGCTTCACGTTGTCGAGATCGGTGTGCTGCTTCATGTAGTTGAGCGCGCGACTGAGATCGCTCACCTGATTGTCCAGCAGAAGCGAGAACGTGCTCAGCACGCCGAGGGCTCCGCCGTCGGGGCCCATGTGAGCGGCCCCGGAGTCGCCGGGGATGCCGGGCGTGATCGTGTAAACGTTGTGGGTCCACCCGTCGTGCCGGTCACCAGTGGAGAAACCGATCTTCGGCGACAGGGCCGTGAGACCTCCGCGCAGACTCGAGTTCCCGTAGGCGTAGACGGTGTCGAGCGCCGAGGTACTCGCATCCAGACCCTTCGGCCCGCCCCAGAACGGGACGGACGGGTTGACCCGAGCGTGATCGCTCGGATCGATCCTGACCAGCGCGAAGTCGTTGCCGAAGCAAGCGTTGTCGTTCTGCTCGCCGACGGCCTGCATCGTCAGCCAGGAGTTGTAGGCAACGGTCCCGGCCACCTGCGCACCGCCAACGTCGACCGGAGTGCCCAGCGGCAGAACCTCCGTCTCGCAACCGTTGACGTCGCTCTGGGAGCCGAGCCCCGTGCAGTGGGCCGCCTGGCCAATGAAGATGTCGACCCCGTCGTAGAAGACGAAGTTCGCCGTGCACTGACCGCCCTGCGAGATGGTCTGGACGCCCGGGTGGACAGGAGCGCTCGCCGCCGGTGCCCAGCGGGGCGGCGCGGCCGGTCCTTGCGCCCCGGCCGATCCCGACGTCCACGCCAACGCCAACAGCGAGATGGCCAGTACTGCGACGATACGGCTGGGTCTCACGCGTGCCTCCTTTATGACGAAGTCTGCGTGGGCGGGTCCCAACGGTACCCCGTCAAGCCCTGGTCCGCAGCCGATCGGGCCGACGAACGGCGAATGCGCTGGCCACGGCGGTTTCCTCATCTCGTCCTCATGGGGGCCGTAGCAGACTAAAAGGCGAAGGGTCATGCGGATACTCGTGGTCGAGGACGACCGGAAGATGGCGCGCCTCCTGGAGAACGGACTCCGGGAGGAGGGCTACGCCGTCGACCTCGCTCCCGACGCGCGCGAGGCGGAATGGCTCGGCCGGGAACAGGACTACGACGCCGTCGTCCTGGACATCATGCTCCCGGACGCCGACGGCTTCGAGGTCTGCCGTCGCCTGCGCGCCGGCGGTCGGTGGGCGCCGATCCTGATGCTCACTGCGCGCGACGCGGTCCAGGATCGTGTATGGGGCCTCGACAGCGGCGCCGACGACTACCTCACAAAGCCCTTCGCTTTCGCCGAGCTGCTCGCTCGGCTCCGCGCGCTCATCAGGCGGGGAGCCGAAGAGCGCCCGGCCGTTCTGCGCGCCGGCAAGCTCGAGCTCGATCCTGCGTCGCGAAGCGTCCAACGAGACGGTAAGCCCATCGAGCTCACGGCCAAGGAGTTCGCATTGCTGGAGTTCCTCATGCGGCACGCGGGCGAGGTCCTCAGCCGGACGAGCATCATCGAGCACGTATGGGACTTCGCCTACGACGGGACGTCCAACGTCGTCGACGTCTACGTCCGTTATCTCCGCGAGAAGATCGAGCGGCCCTTCGGTGACCGGATGATCGAGACCGTTCGCGGCGCCGGCTACCGACTCCGCGCAGGCTGACCGTGGCCGTCCGGACGAGGGTCGCCCTCGTCTTCACAGCGATCATGGCGCTCGTGCTCGCCGGAGCGAGCGTGTTCCTGCTCACGCGCCTTCGCTCGCAGCTCTGGGCCGCCGTCGACGACGGCCTGCGCTCGAGAACCGCCATCCTGCTGGCCGACGTTGCGGAGGACTACGAGGTCCTCGGGACGGGCGAAGCTGTGATCGACGAGGCCGAGGTGATCGCGCAGATCCTCGACCCCGAGGGCCGCGTCCTCGAATCGAGCCGGCGCGTCGGCTCCCAACCGCTCATCACCGGCCAGCAGGCGGAGACGATCGATCCGTCGCAAACCTTCGACTCCGTGGTGCGCGTCGATCGCGAGCGCCAGAACGTGCGCCTGCTCGCAACGCGCGGGACGCGCGGGACGATAGTCATCGCCGGCACTTCGACCGACGAAGCCCAGCAAGCCATCGCCGCCCTCACCAGACTGCTCGTGATAGGTGGTCCGGTCATCCTGATCGTCTCGGCCACCGCGGTGTGGGCGCTGGCGGGGGTAGCGCTCCGGCCGGTCGAGCGTTTGCGGTCCGAGGCCGACGCCCTCTCGTTCGGCATCGACGGACGGCGGCTGCCCGTCCCCTCGACTCGAGACGAGATCGCACGGCTCGCCGAGACGCTCAACCGCATGCTCGAGCGCATCCAGCGCTCCCTCGAGCGCGAGCGACGCTTCGTCGACGACGCTTCGCACGAGCTGCGCACCCCGCTGGCCGTTTTGAAGACTGAGCTCGAGATCGCCCTCCGCCGATCCAGGTCCCGGGACGAGCTCGAAGCGGCCATCCGCAGCGCGGCCGAGGAGGTCGACGCGCTCGCGAACCTGGCCGAGCACCTGTTGATCCTGGCGCGCGCGGATCGCGGGGTCTTGGCCGCCAAGCCGAGTCGCATCGACGTGGCGCAGCTCGCCGAGCAGGTTGGCGAGGGTCTCGCCCGACGGGCCGAAGCCGCCGGCGTCGAGTTGCGCACCGGACCGAGCGAGCCCGTCTGGGCGGACGTCGACCCGCTGCTCGTCCGGCGCGCGATCTCCAACCTCATCGAAAACGCCCTAAAGCACACGCCGCGAGGCGGGAAAGTGTCCGTTCTCGTCCGAGACTCCCAGGGGTCGGAGATCCTCGTCACCGATACGGGGCCGGGGTTCGATCCGGAGCTGTTACCGACGGTGTTCGATCCGTTCACGCAGAGCGACGGTGCCAGGGGCCGTTCGTCGGGCACCGGGCTCGGATTGGCCATCGTGCGAGCGGTAACCGATGCGCACGGCGGCACGGCAGAAGCCGGGAACCGGGCCGAGGGCGGAGCCGCCGTCCTGTTGCGCTTCCCGAGCAGCTAGACCACTCTCATCGTCGTCTCACCTTCCTTTCATCGGGCGGGC
>JBOGXL010000380.1:0-2275 GCA_050694575.1 Actinomycetota bacterium
TCCTCATCGGCGACCGCGAGCACATCGAAGAGTCGGTGGGAGCCGGGTTCTCGACGGTCCACGTGCTCTTCGGAACGGGTCTCCTTCTGAGCGAAGCACGCAAGGACTAGAACCTGTTGAGCTAGGCTGTGAGCGCCGCCGCTTCGTCCGTACAAGTAGCGGCAGCGTTCTCGTCTCTGGCCCTGACCGTCGGACTCGCCATCGCACGACCGCGTATCCGCCGGTTCCAGATAACCCCTGCCATGGCCGCCGCGATGGGCGTCGTCCTCATGCTCATCGTGGGTGCCGTACGGCCTGCCGACGTCGGCGAGGCGGCCGCCGACCTGTGGCGGCCGTTCGCAACCGTTGCCGCGATCATGGTGCTGACCGCCGCGGCCAGGCGCCTCGGTGTCCTCGATCGGCTCGCCCCGCTCACCGTCGCGCGCGCACACGGCTCCGCCGAGCGCCATTTCGCGCTGGTCTTCGTGATGAGCGCTGTCACGGCGGCCGCCCTGAACAACGACGCGGCGATCCTCCTCCTGACGCCACTCGTGGTGCTCCACGTGAGGGACGTCTACGACGACCCACGCATGCAGGTGCCTTTCGCGTTCGCGGTGTACATGGCCGCGGGTGTCGCTCCGTTCGTCGTCTCCAACCCGATGAACTTCATCGTCGCCGAGCTCGTCGGCATCGGCTTCAACGAATACGCCGCCCAGATGCTGCCTATCGCTATCGCCGGATGGATCGTGTCGTTCCTCGTGCTTCGACTGGTCGTGCGACGCCAGCTCCGTCAAGGGCAGGCGAGCATGCGGACCGTCGACAGAGCCGACAGCGGGTGGACACGTCCTCAGCTGGAAGCCCTGGGGGTGCTGTCCATCGTCCTGATCGCGTATCCGATCGCCTCCTTCTTCGACCAACCGATCTGGGGCGTCGCGGTTGCCGGCGCCGCTCTGGCGTTGTGGGTCTGTAGGCGCCACGGGGCGGGGAAGCCGCTCGAGATCCTTCGGACGAACGTGTCGTGGGACACCCTCGGGTTCCTTCTCGGCGTCCTCGTCCTCGCCTTCGGGCTGCGCAACGTCGGGTTCGTCGAGCAGCTGTCGGACTTCTACGAGCATGCGAGCATCTGGACGGTGGGATTCGTCTCCGCGATAGGGTCCGCCATCGTCAACAACCATCCGATGGCCTTGATCAACCTGCTGGCGATAGGTGGCACGGTCAGCCCGACGAAGAAGGAGTACCTCGCTGCGCTCATCGGCGGTGACCTCGGCCCCCGCCTGGCTCCTATCGGTTCGCTGGCGGGGCTCCTGTGGTACGCCTCGCTCCGTGCGTTGGGTGTGCACGTTCCCGTGACCCAGTTCATGCGCGTGGGCGTGATAGTGACGGTGCCCTCGATCGCCGTCTCGCTGCTGATCCTCGCGGTCTTCTAGCTCCTCTTGCCCACGGGCGCGCGCACGACTAGCCTGCGCTGCGTGACCGAGGGCGGCGACCCCACCGCTGAGATCGGGACACCCGAGCCCGTTACCTCCGCGGCGGCAACCGCGGCCCTCCCGCTCATCGACGAGCGTCAGCCCGTCCGGCCCGTAGTCATCGCCCTGACCTTCCTCGTCGTAGCGGCGGGCGCGTTCCTCGCCGGCATCGCCTTCGCTTCGACGATCAAGGAAGATCTGCCCGGGACGGTCCTCGCATCGCAGCGCATAGGGCCGTCTGGTGGCACTGTGCGATTCTCGGGTGGAGAGATACGCGTGCCCTCGGGGGCCGTTGCGTCCTCGACGACCATCACGGTGCGGCGCACCGTCGTCGGTCAACGCGTACAGGTGCGTCCGCCGGGGCGGCGCATCCAGGTCTTCGATCCAGGCGAGCTCGTCGCTTACGTCTTCGAGCCCGAGGATGCCGACTTCCTCCGTCCCGTGACGCTCGTCTTCCGGTTGCGCGACGGCGCGGGCGACGCAACGGCCTTCGCGCGTGTTGGTGAAGCGACGCTCTTCCTCAGCGGCGGAGGCATCGACACGGAACGCGGCGTCGTGGCCGTCGAGGTATCGGACTTCCGGTTCAATCGCGGGCGGCCGGTGGAGGCCGGTCGATGAACGGCTCGCTCCGTCCGTTCGTACTGCCGTTGCTGATCGTCGCGGTCCTGGCCGGAGCGCTCGGCTTCATCGTCACGCGTTCGATAGCCGGCGACCCCGCCGAACGGACGGCCCGGGTCAGCGTCGTGGGGTTCCCGGGCACACCCACGCCGGAACCAACGCCGACGCCCAGTCCGACCGACGACGGTTCCTCCTCCGGCGGTGGCCGGTCC
>JBOGXL010000381.1:0-4204 GCA_050694575.1 Actinomycetota bacterium
CTTTAACCTCGATACATAACTCCCGCAACATCGGTGCCCAGCGGCCGGCGCCTAAGCGCCTGAGCCGAGCGGGGATACAGATCGGGGGTCGGACGTAGCTTGCGCACGATCATCACCCATCTTCTCTCTTTTGCGCCAGGAACTTCAAATCCGCGCACCTCGGGTGGCCCACCCCCGAGCTCGCGAACAGCCACCGCTGCGGCAGAAAGGGGGTCAGGCGCGTCTGGGGCGCCTTCGCCCGATCCGGGCCCCTCTCGCACCGACGGAACCGCGTCCTCCGAGCCGATCAAGAGGGCCGCAATGCCACCGACCTCGACAAGTGGGAGTGTCAGCTCGAGCGCGACCGGAGGACGAGCCACCGCGCGGGCTACAACTGACGTGAAACCAGCACGACTCGGACCGCGCGCCACCACCTCCGCCCGATCTGCGACGACCTCCGTGGCCAATTCCAGCTCATGGACCATCTCGCGAAGGAAGGACGCACGTCGAGCCATCGGTTCGATGAGGACGACCGAGTCTTCGCGCAGAACACCCAGCACGAGTCCGGGCAATCCGGCGCCCGATCCGACGTCCGCAACTCGCCCCGTTGGTGGGAGCCACAATTGCAAGGCGGCGCACTCTAAGATGTGACGCGACAGCATACGTCTCGAGTCCCGCGCGCTTACCAACCCTCTTCGCACACCTTCGCTCTCCAGGAGATCGGCCAAGCGTGCGAGCTTCGTCACCACGGCAGGGTCCCCAGACTGCGCCAATCCAAGCTGAACTAGGCCCTCCGAGATCTCTGTTTCACGTGCTACCATACGGTGTAACAACTCCAGGAGGCGCGATGGACCCGAGCGAAGAGCTGATCGGCCCCTCGCCGCTGGAGCTCGGTTTCCTGCTCGGGGTCCTCGTAGGAGAAGGCAGCTTCGGTGGTGACGGCCGCCAGCCGGCCATCACCGTCCGGATGCACACACGTCACGAGACTCTCTTCCAACGCCTGGTAGAGATCGTCCCGGGCTCGCGCCTGTACGGTCCGTATCATCATTCGGGGCGATCGTATTACCAGTGGTTCGTTCGAGGACAGGCACTCCGCCGCCTCGTGCCCGTGCTGGACCTGCATCTCACGCCCGATCTCGACGGCCACGCCTCCGCGCGCTACCAGCGGATGAAGCAGACCTACGCCCGGGTTCTCCGGGCCGGCTCGGGCTGACCGGTGTCAAGGGCTAGCCCTTGACACCATCCCAACGCGTGCCAGGATGGAGCGGTGACCGGCCACCTTCTCGGCCTGACCGAGATCGCCGAGCTGCTGGGGGTGTCCCGGCAGAGGGTCGACCAGCTCTCTAACACCTATGCCGACTTCCCTCGACCTGAAGCGGACCTGGCATCGGGCCGCGTCTGGTCTAAAGCAGCCATCGAGGGTTGGCTGGCCGTCCACCCGGAGCGAGCTCCAGGACGGGTCGAGGGGGCCTCCATCCGCTTCGACCGCCTCACGGGCCGTGCCCGCAACGTCTTCGTCCACGCGCAAGCTCAGTCCGCGTCCCTGCACCACTCGCACGTGGGCTGCGAGCACCTGCTCCTCGGTATCCTGACCGAGGCCGAGAGCCTGGGCGCGAAAGCCCTGGTGAAAGCCGGCTTGACCCTCGACCGGGCGCGCGCCTGCCTCGACGCCGGCTCGGCTCCCGGACCTGGGGGTCGGATCTTCACCCCACGGGTCCACCGGGCGCTGGCGCAGGCTCAGGAGGCTGCCTTGGAGCTCGGCCACAACTACGTCGGGACCGAGCACCTGGTCCTCGGCATCCTTCAAGAAGGCGACAACCTCGCCCACCGCATCCTCGAGGACAACGCGATAGACCCAGACGCGGTCCGAACTGCGCTCTTCCACGAGATCGGCCTGCCTGTTGCCGCAGGTCGGGAAGGGTTGACGCCGCCGCCGTGGCGGGCGCTTCTCGAGCAGCTCACCCGCATAGAGTCCCGGCTGAGCGAGCTGGAACACCGACTGTCCTCGGCTTAGCGGTTGCCTTCCCGGCGCCCATTGCCGTCACGCCCTCGGCGCTCGCCGCGCGGCGGCCTTCGGCGCTCCTCGCCGTCACGGCGGCGGGTCGTTCGCCTGCGCTCCCAGTAGGCCTCGACGTCCACGACCAGGGCCTGCCGGGTCTTCAAGCGGCGCTGGACACCCGCTCTGACCAGCTCTTGGAGGGCTTCGAGGGTCGCTCCGCCCCGTCCGATGAGGATGCCCATCTCATCCCCGAAGACCTCGACGTAGACGGTCCCGCCGGCGACTCGCGTGTTGACATCCCCCTCCAGACCCATCTTCTCGAGGATCCCTTTGACGATCTCGGCACCCAGCTCGGCGGCCTGTTCCTGCTGCTCAGAGAGGGAAAGCTTGTCCTCGGCGGCCGGCTCGTCGTCGTCGCCCTCGCGGGGTTCGTACGCGGGCCCGGCGGCGGGCATCGCCTTCGTCGCCTCTTCCTCGCCGGCGGCGGGCGTGATGTCGTCCCGGAAAGCGTGCCGGAAGTCCGTTGCTTCCTCTTTGGCCCGGACGCGCACCACGGCCGGCTCGCCCCCGAGGCCGAACAGCCCCTTGGCACCCTCGCTCACGACCTCGATCTCGAGCTCGTCGGCCGGCAACCCCGCCGCCGCGACGGCGGCATCACGGGCCTCATCGGTGGTGCGCCCCTCTTTGGTGATCCAGGGCATGTCGTAGTCGTCTCCTCCCGGCCCGCCGCCGTCCCGCTCCCCACGGAACGACCCGAACCCCCTGGTTAGCGTCTCTTCTTCTTCTTCCTTCTCCGTCGCCGGCGCTTCTCTGCCAGAGCCCGCCTGCTGTCGGCGTCCTCGAACCCGGAGGCGCCCGCCACCGCCGGCACGGCGACCTGCGGTCGGGGCTGTGGCTTCTGCCTCTGCTTCTGCTTCCCGTCACCGGACCCGCCGAACGGCCAGAGCTCACGCAGCCTCAGCCCGGCGCCGGGAACGTTGCGCGTCATGATCACCTGTTGGATCAGCTGGTACAGGCTCTGCGTAGACCAGTAAAGGACCAGGCCGGCGGGGAACCCCATGAACAGGAAGATGAAGAGAACGGGCATCATCATCTGCAGCCGCCGCTGCTGGTCGGTCGTCCCTGGGTTGAGCTGACGGGTCGTCAGCAGCTGCGCGATGGTCATCACCGCGATCAGGAGCCATCCTCCGACGCTCGATCGCGCCGGCTCGGTCAGCTCGGCCAATCCGAGCAAGGGCATCCCGCCCGGCGGGTTGAGCTTCTGGATGACCTGGTACATCGCGATGAACACGGGCGCCTGCGCGATCATCGGCAGGCAGGCGGAGTACGGGTTCACGCCTTCCTTCCGGAAGAGCTCCATCGTCTCCTGCGTGAGCTTCTGCCTGTCGCTGCGGTGCTTCTGACGCAACCGCTGGAGCTCGGGCTGAAGACGTTGTTGCTCCCGCATCGACCTGATCTGCTTGATCGCCAGCGGCAGGAGCAGCGTCCGGACGATGATCGTCAGGACGACTATCGCCGCGGCCCAGCGGTGTGTCCCGAAGAGGCTGAAGAAGTCGGCTAGCGCGACGAGGCCGTCGGAGAAGTAGCCCCGGAACTCTACCCAGATGCTCATCGTCGTATCGGGGGCGCTGCGCCCCCCGAACCCCCAGCGCTCCGCGTGAGCTCGCTCGGTCGTATCGGGGGCGCTGCGCCCCCCGAACCCCACGCGCGGCCTCGGCGATGCAGGTGCGGACGCCGCCAGGAGAACGCCTCGGGTATCTCGTCCACACCACCCGGGTTCCAGGGGTGGCAGCGCAGGAGCCGGCGAACCCCCAGGTAGAGGCCGCGGATCGGGCCGTAGCGGACTATCGCCCGGCCCGTGTACTCCGAGCAGGACGGGTAGAAGCGACAACGCGGGCCCAACAGCGGCGAAACGATGCGCTGGTAGAGCCGGATCGGCGCGACCATCACGCGAGCTACATAGTTCATCTGAGGTGCCTTCTCTTTTACTGCCTATTGTCGTAACAGCCCTGCTCGCGCTGCGGTCTCGCCCAGAGCCAGCTCGAGCTCCCGGACCCCGAGCCCCACGACGGCCGGACGAGCCACCACGACGATGTCACACGCCCCGAGGCGTGGGATCAGCGGCCGGAGCGCCTCCCGGAGCCTGCGACGAACCCTGTTGCGAACCACCGCGCTGCCGATACGACGGCTTACTCGAAGACCGACGCGTGTTGGTTCCGCCGCTTC
>JBOGXL010000382.1:0-2438 GCA_050694575.1 Actinomycetota bacterium
CGAGCGACCCGCGCGCGCGAACGTGCGGATCGTCGAAGAGCTCCGACATCTCGTAGATGGGGGCGAGGGCGGCGTCGTGCCGCGCGAAGATCTCGAGCGCGTCGTCGCGTGTGTGTTGGGCCATCCAGCCCTGGATGGCGTCGTCGAGCTCGGCGACGTGGGTCACACGGTCGGTGTGTGTGGCGAATCGGGGATCGTCGCGGAGCTCGCTACGCTCAATGGCGTCGAAGACACGTCCGGCGATGGCTTCGGCGCTGGCCGAGAGCGCCACCCACTTCCCGTCCTTGCAGATGTAGGCGTTGCGCGGAGAGGAGTAGGGGAGCCGGGAGCCCATCCGCGGCTGGAGGTAGCCGAGCTGGTCCCAGGCGATGGGCAGGGGACCGAGGATCTGGAGGAGCGATTCGTAGAGCGACAGGTCGACGACCTGTCCACGTCCGCCCTTCGCATCGCGCCAATAAAGCGCCGCGAGCACGGCCCACGTGCCCACCAGTCCCGTCACCTCGTCGGCGAGGGCCACGGGCGGGAGGAGAGGAGGACCGTCGGGCTCTCCGGTGATGCCGGCGTATCCCGACATCGCCTCGGCCAGCGTGGCGAAGCCCGGCCGCCGGGCGTACGGACCGTCCTGCCCGAAGCCCGTCACACGAACGACGATCAAGCGCGGGTTGAGCGCGAGCAGGTCGTTCGGGTCGAGGTTCCAGCGCTCGAAGGTGCCCGGACGGAAGTTCTCGATGAGGATGTCGGCCGCAGCCGCGAGCTTGCGCGCGAGCTCCTGCCCTTGCGGATGGCCGAGGTTGAGCGTGATGCACCGCTTGTTGCGCGAGACGAGCTTCCAGTACGCCGACACGCCGTCGCGCTGAGCGCCGAACCGGCGGGTGTCGTCGCCGCGCGTCGGATGCTCGACCTTGATCACATCGGCGCCGAAGTCGGCGAGGTACATCGCGATGCGCGGCCCGGCCACGACCGTCGAGCAGTCGATAACGCGGAGTCCGGACAAGGGAAGCTCGCTCACGTCGGCGTAGTGTACGGGAGCATGAGCGGCTTCCCGGCCCCCGGCATGGAGCCTCTTCGAGATCGGCGAAGCGCGCGGCTTAGCTGCGGCTAGACGTCCAGGTCGGTCAGGCCGCGCTCCTTGACGCCCACGAGAGCGGCCATGTTGCCCTCGTTGTGCTTGTTCTCGTGCATGAGCTGGTGGGGCTTCCAGATCTCCTCGAACGAGAACACATCACCGAGGCAGGGGTCGATCTTGCCGGCGAGGACGAGGTCGTTGAACGCGTAGGCATCGCCGTCGTTGGCGAAGTGGGAGCCCTGGAGCCGCTTCTGGCGCATCCAGACGTACCGCAGGTCGACGTCGGCGTTGAATCCGGTAGTCCCGGCGCAGATCACGACCATGCCGCCGGTATCGACGACGAAGATCGACGTCGGGACGGTGTCCTGGCCCGGGTGCTCGAAGACGATGCGTGGCGACCGTCGCTCGCCGAGCACGTCCCACAGCGCCTTGCCGAAGGCCCGGCACCCTTTGGCCCATTCCGCGTACGCGGCGTCGTCCGTCCAGTCCGGCATGCGTCCCCAGTGGGAGAAGTCCTTGCGGTTGATGTACCCGACGGCTCCGAGCTTCTTGGTGAACTCGCCGCGGCTTTCCGAGGACACGACAGTGACGGGCTTGCCGCCACGTTCCCGGACGATCTGCGTCGCCATCGATCCCAGCCCGCCCGAGCCGCCCCAGACCAACACCACGTCGTCGGGCCGGACGGTGTGCGGTGGCCAGCCCATGAGCATCCGCCATGCGGTGCAGCCGACCAGACCGTAAGCTGCCGCGGCTTCCCACGACAGATCCGCGGACTTCGGCATGCACTGGTGCGCCTGCACCTTCGTGAATTGCGCGAAGCTGCCCCAGTTCGACTCGTAGCCCCAGATGCGGTAGCTCGGGTGGAACATCGGATCCGTGTCGGCGGGAACGGCGTCGACGTCCCACTGCCCGCAGTGGACGACGACGCGGTCGCCGACCTTGACGTTGGTGACGTTCTCGCCGACGGCGTAGACGATCCCCGACGCGTCCGAGCCGCCGATGTGGAAATCCGTCGGTTCGTCGAAGCGACCGTGCACCTCACATACGTTCACGGGGACCCCCCGCGCGGCCCAGACGTTGTTGTAGTTGATCCCCGCGGCGGCCACCCAGACGAGTGCGTCGTCGGGGCCGGGTTCCGGAACGTCCACCTGCTCGACCTTGAAGGCATCCTTCGGTTCCCCGAAACGCTCGGGCCGGATGAGCTGCGCCCACATCTTCTTCGGGATCTCACCGAGCGGAGGTGTATCCCCTATGTCGTAGATGTCCTTGGCCATGACTGTCACTCCTGGTCGGGTTGCGTCGAACCTATCAACCCTCCTTCTCGGTCGCCGCCGGGCGGAGCTCGACGATGAGCATGCCCAACAGGATCAGC
>JBOGXL010000383.1:0-2076 GCA_050694575.1 Actinomycetota bacterium
GCATACCACGCGTGGGGACGGTGCTCCATCTGCTCCTCGCTGAGCGCCGGCATGACCTTGTCGATGAGCCAGAAGCCCGCGATCAGCACACCGAGGCCGAGCGGAAAAAGGAGCAGTTCGGGGACGACGGACCGGGCAGCATCGACCGCCCAGCCGAACGCAACGTCGGTCACGGAGGCGATGGCCGGAGACGTTCCGAACCCCAGACCGTCGAGAGCTCCGCGGTCCAGCAGCAGATAACCGACCGCGGCCGCAGGCAGATACAGGATGAATGTCATGAGCAGCGAGAGGATCCCGATGGAGATCGGCGCGCGCCGGCCGGACCCGTGCCGATGCCGGACCGCGTAGATGGTCCCTACGACGAGGACGACGAAAGCGGCGCCGAGGCGGGACCCGGTGAGCATCGTGAAGGACTGGATGCGATCGATCGATCCGCCGTCGAAAAGCGTGAGGGCCGAAACCGCTATCGGCGAGCCCGAGAGGACGACAAAGGCACCCAGCCAGCCCAGACCCAGCGTGCTCCACGCGTTGTCCGTGAAGATCGATCCCTCGAGCGTGGGAGCCAAGGCTGCGGCGCCGGACTTCATGAGTCCGAGCGCGACTACGAACAGCCCCACACCACCGAGGAGGTACAGACCCTTGACGACGAAGGAGAAGGTCGGGGCGGGCCGGACGACGATGTCCTCCGACGGAAGCTCGACGCCCTCGATGTGCGTGACGACGATCTCGGGCGCGACACGCTGCGGTGTCGTCGCCGACTCGACGATCGGACCGCCCACGGGATCGAGGACCTCCCGCGCCAGGGCGTCGAGCCGACGCCATCGATCCTCGCGCGGCGCTCGCGTGTCGAAGACGTGCGCCACGACGTCGGCGAGCGCGGGCTCACGTTCCTTGAGGTCACGGATGACGTACTTCGGCTTCGGCATCCGTCGGCCCGTGAGACGGTAGTACGCCTCGAGAACCCAACGCATGGCGTCATAGAGCGCTACCTCGAACCCGTCGTCGTCGGCTACGAGCAGGTCGTAAGCGTCCTGGGTCGTGTCCGTCACCATGTATCGCAGGCGCTCGAGGTCGTCACCGTGGGGGATCGCCCGCGGTTGCTCGGCGACGCTCCGAGCTTCCGCCTGAAGACGACCGACCACTCCACGCGGGTCGTACAGAACGCGCCCGCGCGCGAACATGTCCGTCGCGGATCCGGCCTCGATGATCTCGTTGCTCAGCTTGTGCGGTGGGTTGATGAACAGCTCCACCGGTACACCGTCGATCACCAGGTTCCGCCTCTGCCGCCACGCCACGTCCACGACGACGTAGAGATCGATGTCACTCGTGGCCATCGGCTCCCCGTAGGCATAGGAACCGGCGAGCAGGAGGCCGAGCAGACGGTCGCCGAACTCGTCCTGCAGGCGCCTGGTAACCGTCTCGAGCGCTAGCTCGTAGCGCTCGCTCACATCCGGAAAACGCCGTAACGCGGCTCGCCGATCGGCGCGTTGTAGGCGGCCGAGATCCCCAGGGCGAGAACGTCCCGCGTGTCCAGCGGGTCGATGATCCCGTCGTCCCACAACCGCGCCGTCGAGTAGTACGGATGTCCCTGCCGCTCGTACTGCTCGCGGATGGGCGCCTTCAGCTCCTCGTCGTCCGGAGTGCCGCGCACGATGGCGAGAACGGTAGCGGCCTGTTCGCCACCCATGACAGAGATGCGCGCGTTCGGCCACATCCACAGGAACCGGGGATCGTACGCGCGGCCGCACATCGCGTAGTTGCCCGCCCCGAACGACCCGCCGATCACGACCGTGAACTTGGGCACGACGGCGCACGACACGGCCATCACCATCTTCGCGCCGTCCTTGGCGATGCCGCCCTCTTCGTACTCCTTGCCCACCATGAAGCCCGTGATGTTCTGCAAGAACACGAGCGGTGTCTTCCTCTGGTCGCACAGCTCGATGAAGTGCGCGCCCTTGAGCGCCGACTCGGAGAACAGGATCCCGTTGTTCGCGACGATACCGACGGGGAAGCCGTGCAGGTGCGCGAACCCACAGACGAGCGTATCTCCGTAGAGCTGCTTGAACTCGTGGAACC
>JBOGXL010000384.1:0-3600 GCA_050694575.1 Actinomycetota bacterium
GCATCACACACTGCGGACTGGTGTGCCCGAAGTCAAGGTCGGCGACGACCGGCATGTCGGCGCGGCCGAACTCTCGCAGCACCTTCCTAATCACGCCGAACAGCTCGTCCTTGGGCACCGCTGCGTACCGATACGGGCGGCCGATCAACATCCCGCCTGCGCGTTCGAGGATGCCCTGCGAGCCATAGTTGCGCAGCCACTTCTCAACGAGGGTTGGTTCGGGCACGACTTCACTCGTCTCGAAGTAGAGAACCGCGCCACTCCACCGATCGATCGGCGGCCACCAGGCCGTCGCCTTCAACATCTCAAGGACCTCGATGCAGCCACCGAGGAGGGGCCCGGCAACCGGGTCGCTGTCGACCCCTTGGACCCACGTCCACCCGGGATTGGGAACGAACGTCCGGCGGACGTGCTGGTTCTCGGGATCACCCCATTCGAGGAACTGCTCGGTCCACTCCGTCGATGCCAGCAGCTCGCCAGGAGGAATGGATGAGAAGAGGACGCGACGGATCTCGTTCTCGGTGAAGGGATGAATGCCGCAGTTCTCCGCCAGATCGCAAAGGAGGCTGGGACCGTAGAAGGACACGACGCCGGCGTGTAGGTGCGCAACGTGCTGGACGGTAGTGTCGGAGAATCCCATCAACACCTTTGGATGCTGCCGAATCAGGTCGAAGTCGATGAGCGGCAGTAGTCTCACCGACTCAGACCCGCCGATGTTGCTGATGATTGCGGCGACGTCGTCGTCCGTCAGGGCCCAGTGGAGATCGTCGACTCGAGCCTGCGGGTTTTCGTACAAGAACTGCGCGTCGCGCTGAGAATTCGGAGCTTCCACAACCCGTAGCCCGAACGTCTCCTCGAGCTGTTGTTTGCCCGCGCCGTAGCGAACGGGCAGTGAGCCAGCAGCCCCGCTTGAGAGCGAGATCGTCGCGACCGTATCGCCGGCCTTCAGCATCGGCGGCTTGACCAGGTCCATATCAGTTGGGACGCCGGCCGATGGCAAGGAGATGCGCACCGATGCCGATCACGGTCGGTTCTTGCTCGAGTGCTCTCGCAGTCTGAAGCAACTCTTCCCGTGCTTCCGGATCGGCCCACCGGCGATCGAGCTCGTCGGGTGGAAGAATCCACGCTGGACCCTCGATACCAAACACGCCCTCCGACTCGAAGCCCGCCGCGTACATTTCGTCTCGCAGCTCGTGAGGGTGGTGGAAGTAAGCCGTCGTGAACCAACCCGGGTGATTGGTCGGATTCCGATGCTGCCCGTCTGCGAGATCGCGTTCGACAATGCGTCGGAAGTGCGGGTCCCTCAAGAAATGCTGGCGCATCCCATCGATCGTAGAGACGAACCGAGAGATACCTGCGGCAGCAAGGACGCCATCCGTGCGCAGTACGCGAATCGCTTCGCTGAGCGCGCAAGCTCGGTGCGAAGCTTCCGTCAGGTGGTACAGCGGTCCAAGCAGGAGGACAACGTCGAAGCTCCCGTCCGCCGCCTCGAGCCGGCGAGCGTCCCCTAACCGCGCATTGAACGGATGATCCGTTTGAGCGGCAGCGACCTCGCGCGCTTGCTCGACGTGGAGTGGCACCGGGTCGACAAGGTCTACGTCGTATCCCCGTTGCGCGAGCCATGAGGCGTAGACCCCGGCGCCTCCCCCGACGTCAAGAACCTTCGCCGGAGCCGGCGGAATGTACCGCCGGAGAATTTCAATCGTGCGAGCAAACTCGATGCGACCCATTCCACCCGACAGGCGCTCGCGTTCGTACGCACCCTCGATGTAATGACCGAGGACATCCGAGTCGAGATCAGCGCCTTCCTCAAGGCCACCCATGGGTTGAATCGTACGACGCGATCCGAAACGACCAGGGTGAAGGGTCCACGCTGGCCGTAGTCCTGGATGGATACTAGGCGGCCCGTCTATGCTTGGACGAATCGGGACCGAAGGAGGCGACACGATGACACCAACACCATCGCGGGCGCCCCTCCGTCGTTCCTTCTAGAGCGCCCGCTCTCTCCCTTCACGATCAAAGGAGACTTTCGTGTGCGCTCGAAAGATGCATGACGACCAGGTCGACATCGACGTCGAACTCGTCCAACGACTCATCGAGAAGCAGTTCCCGCAGTGGGCCGACCTCCCGCTCGAATACTTCGATTCGGGCGGGACGGTCAACGCCATCTATCGGCTGGGCGACGACATGTACGTGCGCCTGCCGCTTCGAGAAGCCTGGGCGTGGGGTTTGAAGACCGAAGCGAAGTGGCTGCCGAGGCTCGCTCCGCATTTGCCGCTCCCTATCCCGAAAGTGCTGGCGCATGGTGAGCCGGACGAGGGCTACCCGCTTGCGTGGTCGGTCTACCGCTGGATCGACGGCGAGCCGTGGCGCCCCGACCGAGTCCGCGACATGAACGAAGCCGCAGAGGACCTCGCTCGGTTCATCTCGGCGATGCAGCGGATCGATCCCACGGACGGAAAGGTCCCGCGCGGCTCACAAGGCCTGCCCCTCCGATCGCAGGACGGCTGGGTGCGCATGACGGCCGAGTCTGCGAGGGACACGATCGACGCCGACGCACTCCTCGCCGCGTGGGATGAAGCGCTCGAGCTACCCGACTTTGCTGGGACGCCCGTGTGGGTTCATTCCGACCTGTTACCCGGCAACGTCCTGATACAGGGCGGACGCGTGAACGCCGTGATCGACTTCAGCGGTGCGCACGTCGGCGATCCGGCGCTGGACATCTCGGCTGCGTGGAAGCTCCTCAAGGGTGCAGCGAGCCGCGAAGTCTTCCGCGCCGCTCTCGATGTCGACGACGCCACCTGGTCCCGCGCTCGCGGATGGGCCATGCCGTCGGTGGGAGCGCTGCACTACTACCGCCGCACGAACCCTGCGATGGTCGCGTTCGGGCTCCACACGATCACCCAGGTGCTCTTGGACCTCTGACCGGTCGGAGAGCAGTTGTCCCTCGAACGGACCCAGGCGGCCGTCGCACCGCTGACACTTGCCAGTACCCCGCTCCACCTATCCGGGCCCGCTCCTTGCCTTCGGGCCCCGGCACACCCGAAGCCAGCGAAGGCAGAGGTTGAGTGTCTCATCGCGTCGGCGTCCGCCGAATAGACATCGGACAAGGTGACGTCCCCTGGGTCGCCATGGCCGATCCAGAGGACAACGAGTTCTGTGCGCTCACTCCCCGGTAGCCGGTCTGCGCACGGTGTTAGCGTGCCGGGTTACGCGGCCGTCGTCGGGTGCTGCCGCGAGCTATGCGTTCGGGTCACGTGTTGTTCGTCGTTCCCATACGGCGGGGTCGCGCCGGGCGTTGAAGCAGCCCAGGACGATTACCACTTCGCCATCGACCAACGTAGAAGAGCCCAAAGGGGAACCGAGGCACGAGCGCTCTGCGAACGTTCTTGTGGACGAGGCCAGAAGCCTCCGGCCAGTCCGCGATGTAGTCAAATCGCCTCACTGAAGGCCTCGAGGAGAAGATCGCCGACCCCGGACCGCGCCTCCTCGTACCAAACGTGCGCTTCCGCGAGGTCGGACTCCGCCTCCGGCGCGAGCCGGACGCGGGCCATCACTTCTGTTTGCGGATGCGCTCGAGAACTGTCGCGGAATGCTCAG
>JBOGXL010000385.1:0-6224 GCA_050694575.1 Actinomycetota bacterium
GGCCCTGGAACGTCGCACTTCCCGTCGCGGCGCTCGCACTCATCGCGCCGTGGCGAACGAGCATCCGGACGGAGTTCCGTGAAGCGCAGTGGCCGGCCCGCATCGCCGTGGCCTTCCTGGTGCTGTACCCCGGGGCGTACTACGCCGGCGCTGCGGACTCGTACCTGTCCCACCACTTGTACTCCGAGGACACGCCGAGCGCGTTCGTCTGCCGACCAACGGGCAGGTGCGAGCGGGACCTCCTGCGCGACCCGCTGAAGACGATCCGGGCCCCCCTCCCGCCGGAGCACAGGCTGTTCCGTGAGCTCTTCGACGCCACCTGCTCGCCGGGGCAGGTCCTCGTCATCCGGGATCCGCGACGCTGGTACGCCTCCCGGAACTGGGAGTCGATGCGGTCCTGCCCCGCTGAGCGGTAACTAGTCAGTTCTCGTCCGGGTTTGTGGCCCGGCCCTATCACTTAGTCCTTCCCCAGCCCGTCGTTTCCGGGACATCGGAAGACAGGGAGGGTGCGGATGACCACTCAGCAGGCCGTCGACATGCAGGACCGCAACGAAGTTCTGATGGCGTGGTACCCCATGGTTCAGCGGATCGCGCACCGCGCGTCGGCGACCTACGGGCTTCCCCAGGGCGTGGACACGGCCGATCTCGTGTCCTGCGGCGTCCTGGGGCTCGCCGAGGCGTGGGAGCGCTTCGACCCCGACCGCGGGGTGGCCTTCGAGGCCTTCGCGGTGCCGCGCGTGAAGGGCGCGATAGTGGATGCGATCCGGGCCTCGGACTGGGTGCCTCGCAAGGCCCGCCAGAAGGCACGCCTGACCGGCGAGCCGCTCCAGATGCTCGTGAGCATCGACGAGCGCTCCGGCGGGGACGACGAGGACCGTTCGGCGACCGACCGGCTGGCCGATGACTGTGCTCCCCAGCCTGGTGCAGAGCTCGTGGTAGCGGAGGAGCGGCGCGAGCTCATGGTGAGTCTGAACAGGCTTCCCGAGCGCGAGCGGATGATCGTCACGCTCCACTACTTCCAGGGCGTACAGCTGGCCGAGATCGCCAAGTCGCTCGGCGTGACCGAGTCCCGAGTGTCCCAGCTCCACACTCGGGCCTTGCGCATGATGCGCGAGGGCATGGTGGTGACGGCCGAGCCGAACGAGCCGACGGCGGCTTGATCCGAGTGCCTCTGGTTGCCTGAGAGCCCTCCGGGGCCTCACACTCGGCCGGATGCCGGCCAGCCCGCGAGACGCAGCCACGGTGGTCCTGGCGCGTCCTCGGGACGACGGGTCCTACGAGGTGCTCCTGACGCGGCGCCCCGAGTCGCTGGTTTTCATGGGCGGGACGTTCGTCTTCCCCGGCGGCGCCGTCGAGGAAGCCGACGCCTCCGACGAGATGACGGGGCGGTCCACGCTCGACCGGGCCGAGGCGGCCGAGCGGCTGGGCGAGTCGATCACACCCGAGCTGTCGCTCGGCCTCTTCTGTTGCGGCGCCCGGGAGGTCTACGAGGAGGCGGGCATCCTCCTCGCCACCCAGGACGGAAGGGCCGTGGATCCGGCGAAGGTGCGCGAGGTCTACGCGCCGCATCACGCCGAGGTCGGACACGATCCTGCGACCTTCGCCGCCTTCCTGGCCGCCGAAGGCTTGATGCTGGCCACCGACCTGCTCGTCCCCCACGGACGCCTCATCACCCCGGAGCAAGCGCCCATCCGTTTCGACGCGAGGTTCTTCCTCGCGCCGATGCCCGAGGGACAAGCCGTTGTTCCGCATCCCACCGAGGTAATCGAGTGGTTGTGGATCACGCCGTCCGAGGCTCTCGAGCGGGCTCAGCGCAAGGAGCTGCCCGTCCCGATCCCGACGCTCGCGATCCTGCAAGGGTTGGCCGAGCTCCCCGGCTACGAGCAGGTGCTCGGTCAGCGCGGCCAAGCGCGACAGGTGGAGGCGACCGAGCTCACCGACCTCGTCACCGTCGTGCTCGCTCCCAATCCGGGCCTCATGACCGGGGCCGGGACGAACACCTACGTCGTCGGACGCGGTCGGGTGGCGATCATCGATCCCGGGATCCCCGACCCCGTGTTCATCGAACGCGTGGCCCGCGAAGCGGGCAACCGCGGCAAGGCGAAGCTGATCCTTCTCACGCACATGCACATCGATCACATCGGCGGCGTCGCACCGCTGGCCGAACAGATGGGACTCCCCGTCGCTGCGTTCATTGGATCCGGTGCGCAGTTCGTGACGCAGGTGCTCACGGACGGCGAAGAGATCGCTCTGGGCGACATCACCTTGCGCGCCGTGCACACCCCCGGCCACGCGTCCAGTCATCTCTGCTACTACCTCGAACAGGATCGGTCGCTGTTCGCCGGTGATGTCGTCGCCGGATTCGGCACCACCGTCATCGCGCCGCCCGACGGGAACATGCGCGACTACCTCGCGTCGCTCGAGCGCCTCGGCTCCCTCGATATCGAGCGCATCTATCCCGGACACGGACCCGTCATCGAGGATGGACCGGCGAAGCTGCGCGAGTACATCGCCCACCGTCGCGAACGCGAGGCGCAAGTGCTCGACGCGCTGAAGGCGGGTCTCGACGAGATCCCCGCGATGGTGAAGCGGATCTACGCCGAGGTACCCGAAGTGCTGCATCCGATGGCCGAGCGCTCGCTCCTCGCCCACCTCGAGATGCTCGAGGAAGCGGGCAGGGTGTCGAGGCACGACTCGGCTTGGAGGCTGGACGACTAGCGCCGCCGCGTGCGTATGAGAAGATGGCGCGTGCGTCGCTGTCTGACCCTCGTCCTTGCGTTGCTCCTCTTCGCCGGCGGTTGCTCGTCCAACAGAGACGGAGGACCGCCCGACGATGCGTCGACCGGCGCGCTCACGAGGGATCGGACCACCGTTCGGTGGCGCGGCGAGGTGTCGGCGCTCCGCACTCCGCTCTACGGCGGTGACGTCGAGGATCTTCGGCTACGCGCACAGGTCTTTTCGCTCAACATCGACCTTGGAGGGGGCTTCTGGGGGGACCGGCCGGGATCGGTCCATGTGGCCATCCGCTGGAACGACCCCAGCGAGCTCTCGCACGGGTTCACCGGGAACGCCTTCAGCCTGTACGTGCTCGACGGGGACGGCGAGCTCGTGGAGGAGGCCCAGGCGGTGCAGGGCGACCCGGCGGCGGCACAGAGCCTGGACGCGGGACAGCTGGCCGACGGCCGCTACGAGGTGCTCGTCGTCCCGAACCAGACGCAAGGGCTGGCGTACGAGGGAGTTGCTTTCGTCGGCTCGGCTCGTCCCGACGATCTTCTACCCGATCTGATCCCCCAGCCGCCGACGAACGTCACGTTCACGGCGACACGAGCGGAAGGCTCGGACAACACCTCCTGTCTGGAGATAGAGCGGCTCGGGAAGCCGAACCTCGAACGGTGTCTGCGCTTCGATGCAACGATCGCGAACGTCGGAAGCGGGCCGTTCATCGCCGAAGCCGACATCACCGAGGCCGTCGAGCAGCGCAGCCGTTCGATCGATGCCGGCCTCGAACCTGAAGGCGACCTGGTGCAGATCGTCAAAGAGGGCGACGACCTCGAGCGCCGTGTCACGACCGGGCGGTGGGTGATTGATCGCGAGCACGTCCATACACATCTCGTCGATTTCGCGGCGTTCGAGCTGTACCGCGTCGATGGGGAACGTGGCAACGAGCCGCTGGTGACGGACGCCAAGATCGGTTTCTGCCCGTGGGATCTCGTCGATGAGCGATTCGGTCGAGCCGGTGGCAGCGTTCGTGTGTTCGGTCTTCCGGATTGCCGCGTGCCGTCCGAACGGGAGGGGAGCGATCCCGTGGTCCTCAGGATCGGCCTCTCAGCGGGGTGGGCCGACGTGTATCCGGCCCACCGGTCGATCCAGTATCTCGACGCCACCGACCTGGCCGACGGCGTCTACGACGTCGTCATACGGGTGGATCCGAACGGGTGGTACGAGGAGAGTGACACGTCGAACAACGAGGAGGCGACACGGATCCGGATCGAAGGCGACACGATCACGTGCGTTCGTGAGCCTTACGGCTGTCCGGACAACTTCAGCGGCTAAGGTCCGTCGCTGATCGTCGCCTCCATCTCCTCGCCGCAGTGTTTCGGTGGCTTCGCGGTGGCCGCCACCTCCAGACGGAGCCGCGTGCCGCAGACCGCGCACTCGTAGACGACGCCGGCGGGCCGCGCGTCTATCGTCATGGGCGGCGCGGGCGGCGGGGCTACGAGTGCGCGCAGCATGCGCCTGACGACGAAGGTGAGGACGAGGCCGATACTGAGCCCCACGATCGCGCGAGCGATCAGCGCCGGCGTGTCCGTGCTCGAGGGCAGCAGTGCCGCCGCAACCGCGATCGCTGTGGCGACCACCACCGTGACGGCGAGTCCAACGATGGTCCGGCCTGCGCGCCCGAAAGAAGAATGGGGGGCCCCGTCGGGGCCCCCCGTCGAAAGGTCGTGGCTCGATGCGTCAGGCAAGGCGCTCGATGATCATCGCGTTGGCCATCCCGCCGCCTTCGCACATCGTCTGGAGGCCGAAGCGAGCGCCACGGCGCTCCATCTCGTGCAGGAGGGTCGTGCACAGCCGCGCGCCCGAGGCGCCGAGCGGGTGACCGAGGGCGATGGCGCCGCCGTTGGGATTCACGCGGGCCCCCTCGGTGATTTCGGCTACCTCATCGGGGTCGAGCCCGAGCTCGCGCTGCCAGGCCACGATCACCGACGCGAAGGCCTCGTTGATCTCGACGATCTCGATGTCGTCCATCGTCATGCCGGCGCGCTTCAGCACCTTCTGCGTCGCCGGGATCGGCGCCGTGAGCATGATCACCGGATCCGACGCCGCGAGCGCGAACGAGTGGAACCGCGCACGAGGCTTCAGGCCGAGCTGTTCGGCCCTCTCGGGCGTCGTGATGAGCACGGCCGACGCGCCGTCCGTGATCTGAGACGAGTTCCCAGCCGTGACGACTCCGCCCTCCGGCTTGAACGACGGCTTCAGCGAAGCCATCTTCTCCAACGATGTCTCGCGGATGCCTTCATCGGTCGAGACCTTCGCGCCGTCGACTGCGACCGGAGCGATCTCGCGGTCGAAGTGCCCGTTGTCGCGCGCTTGTGCGGCGAGGGTTTGCGATCGGAAGCCCACCTTGTCGAGCTCTTCGCGCGAGATGCCCCACTTCTCCGCAATCATCTCCGCGGAGATGCCCTGGGGCACCATGTTGAAGCGGTCCATTATCGACGGCGAGAAGGGGAACCCGGGACCGTTCTGGACGTTCGCGCCCATGGGCACGCGCGACATACTCTCGACGCCGGCGGCGACCACCAAGTCGTATGCGCCTGCCTGCACGCCTTGCGCAGCGAAGTGGATGGCTTGCTGTGAGGATCCGCACTGCCGGTCCACAGTCGTCCCGGGCGTCTCGACGGGGAAGCCTGCTGCCAACCAGCCGTTGCGAGCGATGTTGATGCCCTGCTCGCCGACCTGGCTGACACAGCCGGTGATGACGTCGTCGACCTCGAGCGGATCGACACCGCTGCGCTCGATGACGGCCTTGAGCACATGCGCGAGAAGGTCAACCGCGTGGAGGTTGGACAGTTGGCCTCCGGGCTTGCCGCGGCCGAGGGGAGCCCGAACAGCCTCGACGATCACCGCTTCGCGCATGACAGAACCTCCGTGCCCGAGTACTCGACAGCTTCACTGTAACGAAAGACGAGCGCGCGGAACGCGGGCGTCTACGGGGCGATGTCCCGGAGAAGCAGCGAAAGGATCGCGCCATCCGTCGGACTGGCCTCCGGGACCTCCGGCGCGGGGGATCCGCCCACACCGGTGATCTGCGTAGCGATCCCGTCACCGCCCGCCGACTGTGTCGACCGGTCCAAGCCCGTGAGGTCGGACGGAAGCCCGAAGATGTCGAGGGTGCTCTCCGTCCGGGCGTCGCCGCCGATGCCCGTGCTGTGGGACGACTCGCTGTTGGCGATGACGAGAAGGCGTCCGGGCGCGACTGCGCCGATCACCTGGCCGGCTACGCCGTCCCCGCCGACCGAGTCGCTCTCGAATTCGACCTCGATGCGCTCCGAGGCGGTCGCCGGGCGTAGAGCCACGGAAGTCACCAGGGCCGCTGCAAGAACAACAGTGCGCGCGAGTGCGCCTGGGTGGACCAAGACCGCCTACCCTTCTCTGTAGTTGCCGGAAGAGATATCTAACAGATGGGCAGGGCGAGATTCATCTCGGAAAGGAAGCGGGCCCCC
>JBOGXL010000386.1:0-7873 GCA_050694575.1 Actinomycetota bacterium
CACCGTCGTCACCGCCGCAGGCGACGAAGTGGGCGTCGTAACCGATGTCCTGCATCAACCTTCGAGCGAGCTGCTGCTCGTGGATGCCGGTGGAAAAGAGCTGCTCATACCCCTGGTGGCCGGCATCGTCACATCGGTGGACCGCGGTCGAACTATCACCATCGACCCGCCTGTAGGGCTGCTCGACTGAATCGGCGACGGCCGGATCCGCCGCGTGTAACATCGAAATCGATGTCCATCACCAACCTCCTGGAAGGGCTGCGACCGCTGATGACCGTGGCGGCGTCCTTGGCCGTGGTCGCGACGGGGTTCCTCCCGCTCGACGGCCTCGTCGCCGAGGATCTTGCCGCGCGCCGCATCGTCCAGGAGCCCGTGCGGCTCGTGAAGTTCCAGCCCGGCGAGATGGAGATCCCGGCCATAGGCGTCCGGGCCCCCGTCGTACCCGTCGGCACCCACGAGGACGGCACGATGGCCAGTCCCACCGGCGCTGTTGACGTCGGGTGGTGGAACGGACTTCGGCCGGGCGAAGGCAACGCCCTCTTCGCCGCGCACGTGAACTGGAACGGCCGCCTCGGACCGTTCTACCGGCTGAAGGAGCTGAAGGCAGGTGACGAGGTGGTCATCAAGGGCGACGGCAAATCCGTCACGTACAAGGTCGTCTGGGTGCGCAACTTCGATCCGAACATGGACGCCGCGGAGCTACTCGGCAACGAGTCCGGCGACCAGATCGCCACGCTGATCACCTGCGGCGGAGTCTTCGACCGATCGATCGGGCACTACACCGAGCGGGTCGTGGCGCGCGCCGTCCTCTCGGCGTAGTCAGAATCGTCGGGTGCGCATAGACGTCGTCACGATCTTTCCCGATGCCCTGCGGCCGTTCTTCGCCGCGGCCCTCTTGGGGAAAGCCGGCGCGCGCGGGCTCGTCGACGTCCGCGTCCACGATCTGCGCGAGCACTCGACGAACCGTCATCGAAAGGTGGACGACGAGCCCTTCGGCGGTGGGCCGGGCATGGTCATGACCGCCGAGCCTTTCTTCCGAGCGGTCGGAGCGATCGCGCCCGACCGTAAGCCCGACGACCCCAGGGTGGTTCTGCTCAGCCCGCAGGGACGCCGGCTGACGCAATCGATAGTCGGAGAGCTCGCGGCCGTCCCGTGGATCGTTCTGTTGTGCGGGCGGTACGAAGGCGTGGACGAGCGCGTCGCCACCGAGCTCGTCGACGAGGAGCTCTCGATAGGCGACTACGTGCTGGCCGGCGGCGAGGCGGCGGCCGCCGCCGTCGTAGACGCCGTCGCTCGGCTCGTGCCCGGTGTGGTGGGGGAGCCGGACTCCGTCGAAGGAGAGTCCTTCGAGGACGGCCGCCTCGATCACCCGCACTACACCCGACCTGCGGACTTTCAGGGGCACGAGGTCCCTCCGGTGCTCCTGTCCGGCGACCACGCCGCCATAGTGCGATGGCGACGGGAGCAAGCCGAGCGGCGGACGCGCGAGCGCCGTCCCGATCTTCTCGCCGACGAGCCGTAAGGGGAGCGGGCCCAGGCCGTAAGAAGACGTAGTGGCGTCCCGAGGGCGAGGGACTGTGGCTCGGCTGCGCCGAGTAGCCAGGCGTACGAGTGCGAACTCGCAGGCATGGAACCCGCGCGCCAGATCCATCGACCCCAAGATCGAGCTGGCAACGGCTCTTCCGCACCTGCGGTTGGAGGACCGCACCGGGCCGGCCGAGAAGTACATCTCCGGGCTGCGCGCGTCGCTCGAGGCGACTCCGGAGGGGTGGAGCGGCGGTGCCGACGAGGGCCAAGACCTGGAAGCCCGTGTGCGCTCACGGCGTTGGTATCACACGATCGAGCTCCCCGGTGGAGTCGTCACGCCGGGCGTGTACGACCATCGACCTCTCCTTCCGCACTACGGGATCCCCGACCGCCTAGACGGCAAACGTGCGCTCGACGTCGGCACGTGGGACGGATTCTGGGCCTTCGAGCTCGAGCGTCGCGGAGCCGAGGTCGTCGCAGCCGACGTGGATAGGCTCTTGGACATCGCGTTGCCGGCGGCGATCCAACGTGCCGTTGAAAAGTCGGGTCTCGACCAGCGGTTCGGCGGCGGGTTCGAGGTCGCGCACGGGGCCCTCCGCTCGACGGTCGATCGTCGAGTGCTGAACATCTACGACCTGGATCCGGGATCCGTGGGCACCTTCGATCTCGTGCACGTCGGCGACGTCCTCCAGCACCTCGAGGCTCCGACTCGGGCGCTCCGCCGGGTGCGGGCCGTGACGGACGGCCTAGCCATCATCACGACCTCCTTCGATCCCACACTGGGAGCCAAGCAGGTGCTGCGCTACAGGGGCGGGTGGCGTAATGCCGTGTGGTGGACCATGTCCCTGAGCGCGACCGCGCAGATGATCGTCGACGCGGGATTCTCGACCGTCGAGGTCGGCGCGTCGTACCGGATTCGGTCGACCACCGGCAGCGACCATTGGGAAGCCGTGCTCCACGCGGCCGCCTGAAACGACCGCGCGTGGCGGATGCTAGGATTTCGGCTCTCTTCCTAGGT
This sequence comes from Actinomycetota bacterium, assembly GCA_050694575.1. Classification (GTDB taxonomy): domain Bacteria; phylum Actinomycetota; class JAICYB01; order JAICYB01; family JAICYB01; genus JBOGXL01. The sequence goes on from JBOGXL010000386.1 coordinate 2,546, forward strand.
CTCTCTCCCCCGAGAAACCAGTCGCATTGCGAGAAGAGAGAGGAACGCGCATGGCCGATTACGCGAAGGATGTTCTCGTTCCGACCGAGTGGGTGGAGGAGCACGCCGGTGACGCCGACGTCGCCGTCATCGAGGTGGACGAAGACACGGAGGCGTATAGCCGCGGGCACATCCCCGGCGCCGTCGCCTTCAACTGGCGGACCGACCTCCAGGACCCGGTGCGTCGGGACTTCATCTCCAAGGACGACCTCAGCGGGCTGCTCGGCCGTTCGGGGATCTCCAACGACACGCAGATCGTCCTGTACGGCGGCAACAACAACTGGTTCGCGGCGTACGCGTACTGGTACCTGCGCTACTACGGCCACGACAACGTCAAGCTGATGAACGGCGGACGCAAGAAGTGGGAGCTCGAGGGCCGTGAGCTCACACCGGATGTTCCCCAGCCTTCGGCGGCGACGTATATGGCCAAGGATCCCGACCGCTCGATCCGCGCTTTCCGCGACGAGGTCCTGGACAACATCGGCAAGTCCAACCTCGTGGACGTTCGATCGCCTCAGGAGTTCGCCGGCGAGCTGCTCGCTCCTCCGCACCTTCCGCAGGAGTCCGCGCAGGTGCCGGGACACATCCCGAGCGCTCGGAACATCCCGTGGTCGAAGACCGTCAACGAGGACGACGGCGCCTTCAAGGCTTCCGACGACCTGCGCGAGCTCTACGAGACCGAGGGCGTCGATCTCGGTAAGGACACGATCGCCTACTGCCGCATCGGCGAGCGCTCGGCCCACACCTGGTTCGTCCTGCACGAGCTGCTCGGCGTGCCGAACGTCCGGAACTACGACGGATCCTGGACGGAGTGGGGCTCGCTCGTAGGCGTGCCCGTGGAGAAGGGGTCCTAGGGGCGGCTCGCCCGAACCCCCTGCGGTATCATCGCCACCGACCCATATCCAACCCGGTCATCCGATGCCCAAACTCAACTTGTCCGACGTCGTCGAACGGGAGCAGATCCGCACCGATCTGCCCACGTTCGGCCCCGGCGACACCGTGAAGGTCAACGTCCGCGTGACCGAAGGCGCCCGAGAGCGCGTGCAGACCTACCAGGGCGTAGTGATCCGCCGGCGCGGTGGAGGAACGCGCGCGACGTTCACCGTCCGCAAGATCTCTTTCGGTGTGGGCGTGGAGCGGACGTTCCCCTTGCACTCCCCTTCGGTGGCCTCGATAGAGGTGGTCACCCGCGGTGACGTCCGCCGCAGCAAGCTTTACTACCTCCGCGACCGCGTCGGCAAAGCCGCTCGGATCAAAGAGAAGCGGGACTGAGCTTGTCCCGAGAAGAAGTCATCGCCCCCGCTCCGCAGGAGGCGACGCCGTCCGACAAGGGCGGAGTGTTGCGCTTCTTCAAAGAGCTGCCCGTACTCGTCGCCCTCGCGCTCGGGATCGCGCTCCTCATCAAGGCGTTCCTCGTGCAGGCCTTCTACATCCCGTCGGCGTCGATGGAGCCGACGCTGGTTCAGGGCGATCGCGTGCTCGTGAACAAGCTGAGCTACAGGTTCGGGGAACCGAAGCGCGGCGACGTCGTCGTCTTCCACGACCCGTACCCTGACCCCTGTGAAGCTACGGACGGAGAGGCGGCGCCCGCGGGGTGCGAGCGTAGCGTGCCCCGCCGTGTCCTGGACTGGTTCGCCGAGATCTTCGGATTACCGACGGCCGACACGCGCGACTTCATCAAGCGCATCGTCGCGTTGCCCGGCGAAACCATCCAGATCGAGAACGGGCAGGTCTATGTGTGCGATGAGCCCGACTGTGTTCCGCTCGGCCCGGACGGCCGTCCCAAGGACGGCAGACGCATCGACTTCCCAAGCGCGGCCGACGAAGGCCCGCGGTTGGACAGGGATAACGTTCCCGCGTTCCCCGTGCCCGACGACCAGTACTACGTCATGGGCGACAACCGCGCGAACTCATCGGACAGCCGGAACTTCCGCGGCATCGCGCGCGAGAAGATCGTCGGCAAGGCCTTCGTTGTAGTTTGGCCTCCAAACAGGTTCAGCGGCCTGTAGCGAAGCGGCGCAAGCGCGCCGCGCGCAGGAAGAAGCCCAAACCGCCTCCCCAGCCGGTCGTCCGTCGTCCTGCCGGCCGGCTCGAAGAGATCCTCCGACGTCAGGGGTTCCGCTTCGTGGCGGGCGTGGACGAGGTGGGCCGCGGCTCCCTCGCCGGCCCGCTCGTCACGGCCGCCGTCTGTCTCGACGTCCACGAGCTGCCGGAGAACCTCTGCGACTCCAAGATGCTCACGGCCGAGGAGCGGGAGGCGTGCGCCTCGGACATCATGCGTCTCGCGGTGGGTGTTTCCTACGTCGTCGTGGATTCCGAGGACATCGACGACGACGGGCTGGGCGTATCGAACCTCGCCGCGCTGAGGCGGGCCGTGCGGGCGCTGCATCCGACGCCGCAGTACGTGATCAGCGATCACTTCCCGATGGACGAGGACGGTGCGCCGTGGGTCGGTCTCCCGAAGGCCGACGCGCTTTCGGCGGCCGTGGCCGCCGCCTCGATCGTGGCAAAGGTGTCCCGCGACGCGTTCATGGCGGCGCTGGATGCCTCGCATCCCGGCTACAACTTCGCGTCCAACAAAGGCTACGGAACCGACGAGCACTGGTCGGCGATACGGGCTCTGGGCCCGTCGCCGGTGCACCGCCGATCTTTCCGTGGAGTGGCCTCCTACCAGCCAACACTCGCCGACATCTAAAGATCCTGGACGCCAGCTAGCCGGTGTTAGATTGGGCCGGGAGCACCCAAGCACGAGGGTCACGATGTCCTCCGAGGATCTCGAGAAGTACGAAACGGAGATGGAGCTCCAGCTGTACAAGGAGTACCGCGACGTACTGCCCATGTTCCGGTTCGTCGTGGAGACGGAGCGCCGCTTCTACCTCTGCAACGAGGTCGACCTCAAGATCATGGGGGACGACCGCCAGCAGGTGTACTACCAGCTCGAGCTCCAGGACGCCTGGGTGTGGGACATGTACCGCCCGGCGCGGTTCGTTTCGAGCGTCCGGGTGCTCACCTTCCGGGACGTGAACATCGAGGAGCTGACGAAGGACTCGTCGGCCATCGAGGAGCTCGCCCGGGAGCTCGGCACCAACGACTAGCTCTCCGATGGGCTGTCGGCCCCGACTCGTACTCTGCGGGCATGACGCGGGCGCGGCAGGCCGTGGGCACGCTGGGCGAGCAGGCCGCCTGCGCCTCCCTCGTGGACCAGGGCTATCGCATCCTGCACCGCAACTATCGTGTCCGCGGGGGTGAGCTCGACGTCGTCTGCGAGCGCAACGGGACGCTCGTCTTCTGTGAAGTCAAGACCCGGACATCCACGCAGTTCGGGCTCCCCGAGGAGGCCGTCACGATCCCGAAGCGGCGAAGGCTCCGGCGCTTGGCGCTCGAGTACCTCCAGCGCGAAGGCACGCGTGCGCGCACGCTACGCTTCGACGTGATCTCGGTCCACGTGACCAACGGAGCGGTCGGGGAGTTGCGGCATATCGTCAACGCCTTCTAGCCCCGAGAGTTATCGCGCCCCCGGGCGCGTGAACATCATCGGGGAGCACATCGACTATCTCGGCGGCACGGTCTTGCCGTTCGCCTGCGATCGCGAGATCCACGTGACCGTTGAGGGCCCGTCCGAACGCGCGGAGTTCCGCTCGGCACAAGGAGAGGTGGACGGCTACGTCCGGTGTGTCGTCGAGGCCCTGGCCGCGCATGGGCTTCGAGCCGAGGGGTGCCGTGCCCGCATCACCTCCGACCTGCCGGTGGGGGCCGGGCTGTCGTCCTCAGCGGCTCTGGCTGCCGCGATAGCCCTGACGTTGACCCGCGGCCGGGAGCCGATCGCGCCCGTCGTGCTCCAGGACGCCGAGATCTGCGCGACCGGCGTCCGCGGGGGGCTCATGGATCAGACGACTGTGCTCGGCGGCCGAGCCGGACATGCACTGCTTCTGGACTGTGCGACGGGAGTCGTAGAGCTCGTGGCGATCCCGCCGGACGTCGGCTTCGTGGTCATCGACACGGGCACGCGGAGGCTCCTGTCCGACGGTCGATACGCGCAGCGCCGGGCCGAGGTCGAAGCCGGCGACCATCGGCGCGTACGACATGCCGAGTCCGAGCAACGACGCGTCTACGACGCCGTCGACGCGTTGCGTGCCGGCGACGTCGCCTCGCTCGGCGCGCTCGTCTCCGACTCGCACGCCTCCCTCCGCGACCACTTCGAGGTCTCGGCTCCCGAGCTGGATGCTGCTGTCGAAGCCGCGCGCGAGCATCCCTCCTGCCACGGAGCTCGCCTGGTCGGTGCCGGCTTCGCCGGCTGCGTTCTCGCCGTGGTCGACGCGGGATCAGAAAAGGGGCTGGAGGACTTCCTTCGGGAGCGCTTGCCGACGGCGACCGCCTTCGGAGTGCGCGCTGTTGACGGTGCGGGTGGTGTGTACAACCGCTGAGTGCTGACGCGACACCGGAGACGGAGAACTCACATGCGGGGGGCTGTGAGGAGCTCGACGGCATCCCGAAGGGTCGTGTTCAGGCGGGGCGGAAGAGCTCCCAGACTCGGCTCTTGAACGCTGCGGGGTCGTCGGACGAGAGCTGAAGTTCGGCCCCGTCCTCTCCGCCCAGCGCGACGGTCTTCAGCCCGCGATCACGAGCGGCGGCGATGGTCGCGGCGTCCGGCTCCCAGAGGACGACGACATCGGCGGTTACGTCGCCGATCTCATCGAGCGAACCGAGGGCCGCGACGATGTCGTACTCGAGGGACGAGAGTTTGCGCCGCAGATCCCGGCGGAGACTCTCGTCGGCGGCAACGAGAACGATCTTCGGGATCCTGCACATCTACGGAACGATGAACACCGGCGTCCCTTGCGGAACGATGTCGTACAGCTGCTCGACGTCCGGACGCTTCAGCCGGATGCACCCATGGCTCGAGCGGCGGCCGATCGTCCAGGGCTGCGGTGTTCCGTGGATCACGAGCGCTTCCCTATCGAGGCGCAGCGCGCGCGTGCCAAGCGGGTTACGGGGGCCGGGACCGATGTGCCTGGGCATCGACCGAGCCCACGCCGAACCGGGATTGTTCCACGTCGGGTTCTTCGCTTTGGACTTGATGTGGTACACCCCCGGCGGCGTCGGGAAGCTCAGAGCGCCGACGCCGACGCGGTAGTTCCTGTGCACGGTGGCTCCCCTGTAGAGATCGAGCATGAAGTCGTCGAGCCGGACGACTATGGCGAACTCCGGCGGAGCGGGGGCCGGCAGCTCGCGAGTGGGGAGCTTCAGCCCCGAGCGTGACCCTCGGAGGGCTCGAAGCAACAGGACCTT
>JBOGXL010000387.1:0-2992 GCA_050694575.1 Actinomycetota bacterium
CCGGTCGGACCGGGGGCGCTGCGCCCCCCGGACCCCCCGCGCTACGCATGAGCTTGAGCTCATGCGTCCAACGCGCCGGCAACGAGACGCTCGAGGACGATCTCGGCGGGGAGAACAGCGCCACCGCCGTCGTCACCGCCTTTCAGCTCGACGTCGGCGTCCGCGCAGAGCCGGTGAACGCCCACCAACCACTCCCACGAGAGCCGCGCCGTCTGCTTCCGGAGAACGGCGGCGCGACCTTCCGATACGGCGAGAGACCGGGCAAGGTCGCCGTCGCGCAGGGCGCCGCGCTCCAGAAGGCTCTTGGCGCGCATGACGCCGCGGACCTGCGAGACGATCGCGCCGAGAACGGGCAGCGGTTCGTCGCCGTGGGCAAGGAGACGGCGCAAGGTCTCGAACGCTTTCGGACCCTCGTGACGGATCATCGCGTCGAACAAGACCCAGATCGGCTGCTCGCCCGAGAGCGCGAAGTGCTCGAGGATGTTCTCTCGCTCGACCTTCCCCCCGCGACCCGCCCGCACGGCGATCTGGTCGATCGCTTGGGCAAGATCGCGTAGGCCTTCGCCGACGGCTTCGACCAGCGTCGTCGCGGCGTCCCGGCCCGGCTGAAGGCCGGCGGCCTTCATGCGCTTGGTCACCCAGTTTGCGAGCTCGCCCCGGCGGGGGCGGGCAAGCTTCGTCACATCGGCAACGCCGTCGACGGCGCCGACCAGCTGATTCGGAACCCGCTCCGACACCGCCACGACGACGACGGCGTCGGGCAGACCCTCACGGTGCAGGGCCGCGCCGAGCTGCTCGACCGCCGACTTCGCGAGGGCCTCGGCGTTGCGGATCAACACCGTGCGCCGAGCGGCGAAGAGCGACCCGGCGAACAACGCCTCCTCGAGCCCCTCGAGTCCGCCTTCGGCGTCCAGGGTCAGCACCTCGGCGTCACCGGCCGCCGACGCGACGGCATCGGCCGCGGCCTCGGTGGCCAGCAGCTCGTCGGAGGACCAGATGAGCTTGATCATCGTTGCGTCACGACCTCGGCACGACCGTCGTCCAGGCAGACACTCACTCGTCCATCTTGATCGGTACGGAAGACGGAACCGTGCCGAGAGTACGCGCGGAGCGCTTCGGGCGCCGGCAGTCCGTACGGATTCGGGGCTCCGACGGTGACGAGGGTGAGCTTCGGCGCCACGGCGTCCACGAAGTCCGCATCGAGGTTCTTCGACCCGTGGTGAACCGCGATCATGAGCGGCGCCCGGACGTCGGTCTCCGCGAGCTCGGACTGCTGCTCGGCCCGGATGTCGGCGGGGAGCAGGACGTCCACGCCACCCAGCCGGGCTCGCATGACGAGGCTGTACGGGTCGACGAGATCCTCCGAGAACGGGGGCGCCGGGCCGGGTTCCGGCCACAGCACGTCCAAGCGTATCCCCCCGGCGGTGAGCGAATGCCCGGCGGCGACCTCCTGCACGCGGACGGAGGCCGAGCGAGCAGCGCGGATCACGTCACCGCCGCTACCCCACCCGAGCGTGACGGGACCGTACACCGCGTCGACATCGAGCTTCTCCAAGGCGGATACCGCGCCGAGGGCGTGATCGGCGTGAGGATGCGACACCACTATCGCGTCGAGGTGATCTATTCCCAGCTCTTCCAACTGCCGCACGACGGCACCGTCGTCCCGTCCGGCGTCGAAGAGGACGGCGCGACCGCCGGCCTCGAGGAGGACTGCGGTTCCCTGACCGACATCGAGCGCATGCACGCCTGCGGCCGGGCACTCGAACGACGAGCGGGCGACGGCACGTCCCGTCGCGGCCGCGACGGCGGCGACGACGATCGTTGTAGCGACCACCCGCGATCTCCTGCTGTGCGCAAGAAAGGCGGCCACGGCGGCCGTGACGGCCACGCCCGTGAGAACGTTCGCATCCAGGCTCGCGGCCGGGACGCGCGAGAACCAGCGCGCCGAGAGCAGGATCGCGTCCAGCGGGAGCCGCATCGTCGCCGGGAGCCACTCGACGGACGAGAACACCGACGCCACGCCGAGCGTCAGCGACCCACCGATCATCACAACGGGAGCGAGAGGCGCGACAAGAAGGTTGGCGATGCCTCCGAAGGCGGGTACGCGCCCGAAGTGCCAGGCCAGCAACGGCGCGACAGCGGCCTGCGCCGCGAGCGTCGTGGCCGTGGCCGCCGCTGCGGCCCGGCCCAGACGAGACTCCGGAAGGTAACGCCCGATCCGGTCGGTGAGGGGCCCGGCCCACAGGATCAAGCCCAGCGTCGCACCGAAGGACAGCTGGAAGCCGGGATGGGCGAGCATCTCGGGCGCCACGAGAACCAGCGCGATGAAGGCGAAACACGATACGCGCACGGCGTCGGCCAGCCGCCCGTCCGCGGCGATCGCCAACGCCACACCCGCCATGAAGACGGCGCGAAGAACCGAGGCTTCGAGTCCCGTGAGGAACGCGAAGAACACGAGGACGGGAACGGCGACGGCCACGCGCAACCAGCGTCCGCGTGGGATCAGCGCTCGCGAGACGAGCATGACTATCACGAGGACCACCGCAACGTTCGAGCCGGACACGGCGACGAGATGCGCGAGCCCGGTCGTGCGGAACGCCTCCATCGTCTGCTCGTCCACGAGCTCAACATCTCCGTCCGTCATACCGAGGAGAAGGCCGGCCTGCGTGCGCGGCAGCGCGCGGCGCGCGGCTTGGGAGAACTCACGCCGGACGCTCGCCGCCGCCAACCGGATCCGCGAGCCCCCTTCCTGCACACGGACATCCCGAGCGGCGAGCAGGGGCGCTTCATCTCGGCCCGGACGCGCCGGCACCAGCGGCCCGCGGGCGCACAATCGCTCGCCGGGCAAGCGTCCCCGCGCCTTCGCTCCGCCGACGCGCAACGGCTCGCGCGTCGTCCACGCTCCGCCGGCCGACTCGACGGTCTCCGCCTGGATCTCCACCGACCTCGCGCGTCGCAACCGGACGACGCCGCAGGCTTCGGCGAGCACGTC
>JBOGXL010000388.1:0-4255 GCA_050694575.1 Actinomycetota bacterium
CTCGCATCGAGGAGGTCGCCGACCGGCCGTTGACCCGGCAGTTCGAGGATCCGCCGATCAGGCCTCCGGTCAGCAAGCCCTTCCCGACCGGGTTCGAGTTCTACGGCATGCGCGACTACAAGCCCGGCGACGACCTGCGACGCATCGTCTGGCGTGCTTCCGCTCGCATGGGGAAGTTGATGGTCCGTGAGGCGGAGCAGGGCATCACCGACCGCATCACCGTCGTCCTCGACACCGATCGCGGTCAGCACAGCCACGAGGGTGAGTACTCGGAGTCCTTCGAGACGGGGGTCAGCGCGGCCGCTTCTCTGGCTTCGCGCCACCTCCGCGATGGCTACGAGATCAGGCTCGAGGCCAACCGAGGCCCGATAATCCGTCCGGTGCGCGGCGCCACCGGACAGCTGCCGGTGCTGGACGCCCTCGCCCGTGTGGACATGTCGCGGGAGCCGCTCGCGACGGTGATCACGCGGTTGATCGCCGATCCTCGCCGAGACGCCCACAACATCCTCATCACACCCAAGCTCGGACAGCACGAGGCCGCGCAGCTTCGTCTGCTCCTGCAGAAGGGGATCTCGCTCCTCGTCGTCGCGCTGCTGTGGCGCGAGGACTCCGACGAAACGCTGAACGCCGCGGCTGCGCTCGGGTGTCAGGTCGCCGCCGTGCACCCCGGACAAGACCTCGCGTCGGCGCTGTACCACGACATCGGCGCGGGGAGCCGATAGCCGTGACGATCCAGACCCGGGAAGGCGGTACGCAGCTAGAAGACACAACCCAAACAGCGCCGACCCCGGTGGTGGAGATGCCAGAGACGCTCGAGGCCGCGCGCGCACCCGAGCTGAGGCTGGCGATCATCGCGGGGTTCCCGACGATAGCCGCAGGGATCATGACCGGCGGCTTGTTCATCGGTGTCGGGGGACGGGTGTGGGCTTGCCTATGCGGCTTGGCTGGGGTGGCCCTGGCCTGGCGCGCGAGTCGTATCCGCCAGCCGGCGCTCCTCTACACGGCCATGATCTTGGGGATCTTCGGCATCGGCCTCGTCGCGGTACTGCCTACGGGGTTCTCGAACATCCTCAACGTGGCTGCCGAGATCCGGCGTGCCGTCTCGACGAGCGACGTGCTTCGACCGCCCGTGGAGTTCTTGCCCGGGTGGCATGCCATCCAGGGCTGGGTCATGGCCACCGTCGGCTTCGCGGCGGGGTGGCTGGGCCTGGAGATCCGGCGCCCCGCTCTGGGTGTGGTCGCGACCTTGCCCGTGGTGGGTCTGGGCGCGATCAGCCTGCCCGAGTCGCAGCAGATAGGGAGCGGCTTGGCTGCCCTCGTCCTGTTCGTCGTGGGGTTGGGCCTTCTGTCGGGAGCGACGCCGGGCGACGAGGAGGAGCGCCGCGCCGCACGTGCCTACGAGATCCGTCGTGCTCTGCGAGCCCTGCCGCTCCTCGGAGCAATAACCGTCGCGCTGTATTTCGCGGCCCAGTCCGAGTTCCTGTTTCCGGATCCGATCTACGACCCGGCGCAGGAGGCCAAGCTGCCGAAGTCGGTACCCCTGTCGGAGGTGGAGGACCGGATCCTGTTCACGGTGGATGCCACGTTCACGGGGCCGTGGAAGACGGGGAGCCTCGATGTCTACGACGGAGAGAGCTGGCGCCTGCCGCCCTTCGCAGCCAGCGAGCTCAAGGAGGTGCCGGAGAGCGGCATCGTCGACGAATCGTTGCGTCCCGGCGTTCGAGCCACGTTCACCGTCCGTGGACTTGGGGGTGCGATCCTGCCGGGACTCCCGCGCGCGGTGGGGATCGTGGCCGAAGGACCGAAGCTCGCGTACGACGAGCGCGTGGGCAACATCCGTGTCACGCAGGGACAGATCGAGCCGGGATTCAAATACATCGTCGTGGCACCATCGACGCCTGCGATCAGGCAACTCCAAAGGGCGCCGGCGGATGTGCCCGGGGAGGTCCGCGAGTTCCTGGACGCGCCCGATCCTCCTCCGTCGGTGGTGTCTCTGCTCAGGCGTGCGCCCACCGACAACGCATGGGATCGCATCGATTTCCTCAGGCGCCACATCCTTCTCAATGTGGCCGCGTCGGGACCCGGGACCCCCGTACCGGTCGCGCCGGAGCGCGTCGAGGAGATGCTCTCGCGCACCAAGCGCGGGACGCCTTTCGAGATCGTGGGCGCACAGGCTCTTCTGGCTCGGTGGGGTGGAGTGCCATCGCGGATCGGATATGGGTTCGATCGAGGCGACGAGGGGGCGGGGGGCACACTCGAGGTGCGTCCCCGTCACGGTGCCCTGTTCCTCGAGGTGTACTTCGAGGGATTCGGCTGGCTGCCGTTGGTCGGAGACCCTCTCCAGGCCCAAGAGGCCCTGTCCGATCAGCCGCAGCAGTTCAATCCCACCGTCCAGACATCGGAGGATGTCGCGGTCCGCCTGTTCCTCCCGGTGTTGCGCGAGGAAGAGCCGAGGTTCTTCGAGCGGGTCCGGACGTTCCTGTTCCGAGCGCTTCCGATCGTCGTTGGGCTCGCGCTGATCTATTACCTCTGGCCGTTTCCCTTCAAGGCGCTGCGAAGAGCGCGGCGACGGGCATGGGCTGCCGAGCGCGGGCCGGCCGCCCGGGTTTCGCTGGCCTACGCGGAGTGGCGCGACTACGCCACCGACTTCGGCTATAGGCACTACACGGATACGCCCCTGATGTTCGTGGAGCGAGCGACCCCGGACCAAGAGCACGAGGAGCTCGCGTGGCTGGTCACCCGCACGCTTTGGGGGGACATACGCGGCAACGTGACCGAAGAAGATGCGCTGGCGGCCGAAGGTCTATCGCGATCGCTGCGACGCCGGCTGGCGGCCACGCAGTCCCCGATACTCCGTCTCGTCGCTTCGCTCTCGCGGCTGTCGATACGTCATCCGTACGCTCCGGAGCTGGATGCGGCGGCGCGCAAGCTCGGTCGTGAAGAGCGAGAGTTGATCCATGCGAGCTGAGAGAAGACTGCTGGTCGCGTTTCTGGCCAGTGCCTTTCTTCTCGGCGCGTGTGCCTCCGGTTCCGAGGGGCCCCGAGGCGTGGGTGTGCGGTCCATCAACACCGATATCGGACTGGGGGTCGAGGTCGCGCTCGGCGCGCCGGCGAACATCGTCGTACAGACGGCCACCCGGCGGCAGCCCGAGCAGCGGATCCCGGAGTTCACCCTGCGGCCCATCGTTCAGCCGACGTCCCTTCCGAGGCGCCCGTGCCCGGCCGCCGGCCCCTTCGACTTCCCTGACATAGAGACGGGCACCGACGTTCAGGGCCGGCCCGCCGAGGGGTCCTACGAATGGAAGGTGGAGGGGACCGAGGTGGGCTCCGCGGGCGTGGCCGAGATCGACGAGTTCGAGACCCGGGCCATATCGGAGGTGGCCGACGACGGGTCGGGACCCGGTGCTTTCACCTACAAGCAGAGGCAGACCTTCCTGATAGACGACCGGGGAACAAGCAGCGGCTCGCTGACGACGACCTTCCGCGTCACGCCGGTGAGCCCCGGGCAGACCGATGTGACCCGGACCGACGCCGGCCGAGGCTTGTTCATCCAATCGATAGTGTTCGAGGGCAAGGATCAAGAGGGCCGGACCTTGCGCTCGGAGTTCAATCCCACGCCGGCGGTTCAGCTCATAGCCTTCCCCGTCCAAGACGGAGACGGGGTGGCCGGCGCTACGCCCACGCAGGCCGGTAGCACGCCCATCGAGACGTCGAGCGGCGTAGATGCAGCGTCGGGTGCCGAGCTGCGCATAACCGGCAAAGTGAGCGGCAAGAAGCAGGTGGACGCGTGCGGCGAGCGCGTCGACAGCTGGTTCGTCGACGCCGCCTACAGGTTCACCTTTACCGATAGCCGCACCGGTCAGACCCAAACGCTCGAGTCGAACTACGACTACGGCGTCGCTCCGCAGTACGGGGCGCAACTGACATACGAGAAGACCGACGCTCCCCTCGAGGAGCCGTCGATCCAGATAGAGCAGCGCATAGGCCAGGTGCCGAGGGCGGTCGCGGGATGACCCGGCTCGATCTTTCGCGCGGGTCGCCGTTACGCACGCTGCTCTATGCGGTGGGAGCGGGTCTCGCGCTCTTCGGGATCACCCAGCTCGTCCTGCCGGGATCGGACGCTCCGGCCCGCGGGACGCCGTACGCCATCCTGTTCAACGGGCTCGTCCAGGGTGCTCTCAGCGCATTCACGGCCATAGGTATCGTCCTGGTCTACAGGACGAGCCGGGTCATCAACTTCGCTCAGGCCGCCCTC
>JBOGXL010000389.1:0-4976 GCA_050694575.1 Actinomycetota bacterium
GCGACTGCGCCGCAGGGCGGCGTACGCGCCGGCCGTCGCGGGGCGTTCCGGCTCGTCGGGGGCTACGGGCGCACCTTCCACCTCGTCGGTCCCGACCTTCTGCAGCATCGGGTCGGTCGAGAACACCTCGACGATGTGCGGAGACAGTCGCAGTCGCTTGGCCATGCGCTCCATGTCCGACCGCTGCTCCCACGTAGCGAGGGTGACGGCCACACCCGTCTTCCCGGCCCGCGCCGTACGTCCGACTCGGTGCACGTAGCCCTTGTGGTCTTCGGGCGGGTCGTAATTGACAACGAGCGTCACGTTGTCGATGTCGAGTCCGCGAGCGGCGACGTCGGTCGCGACGAGGACGTCGACGTCGCCCGTTTCGAATCTCCGCAGCGACCGTTCACGTTCGGACTGCGTACGGTCGCCGTGTATCGCTTCGGCCTTCACGCCGGAAGCGTTGAGCGTCTGCGCGAGTCGCGCGCACGCCCGCTTCGTTCGAGTGAAGACGAGGGTGAGGCCGTGCGGCCCCTTGAGCAACGCGACCAGCACATCGGTCTTGTCCATCTGGTGCACCTCGAAGAGGTGGTGCTCGAGGCCTTCCACCGTCGGTTGGCGGTCCGCGACCTCGAACCGGATGGGATCCTGCGTCTGCGAGATGAGGCCCATGATCTGGTGGTCGAGGGTGGCGGAGAAGAGCATCGTCTGCCTGTCGCGCGGGACGTGACGAAGGATGGTCGTCACCTGCGGAAGGAACCCCATGTCGGCCATGCGGTCGGCTTCGTCGAAGACGAGCATGTGGACCCGCGACAGGTCGGCAGCCTTCCGCTCGATGAGGTCGATCAATCGTCCGGGGGTGGCGACGATGATCTGCGCACCGGCAGCTTGCGCCAGGTTGCTCCGCATGCCCGTCCCGCCGTACACGGCGAGGACCTTGATCTTCCGAGGCGAGATGGAGGCGACGTCGTCGAGCACCTGCGCGCACAACTCGCGTGTCGGGACGAGAACCAGAGCTTGTGTGCCCTGGACGTCTCGGCGCAGGCGCTGTACGAGGGGGATGCTGAAGGCGAGGGTCTTCCCCGAGCCGGTCTTCGCTTTCCCGAGGATGTCCCGGCCGTCGAGGGCGTCCGGGATCGCTTCCGCCTGGATGGGGAAGGGCGTCTCGATACCCCGCTGCTTCAGGCGCTTGACGATCTCTTCGTCGACGCCCAAGGCGGAGAAGGCTGGGCTGTTATCAGTCATCAACGTTTCGGTTGAACCAGCCTAACAGCGAATGGCGCCAACCCACGTCCTAGACGCGACGTAGACTGCCGCCGTGGAAACCGCAGAGCTGTTCGAGCGCCTCGGTGGCACCGGCTCGGGAGGCTTCCCGAGCATCCACAGCGCTGTGCTGTACACCGATGCCGGCACCCCCTACCTTCAGCACGCCGGCGTTGTGCTGATCGGGCAGCCCCAGGTCGAGCTCGAAGGGCTGCGGCCATTCCTGAGCGGGTTCGCCGAGGAGCTGGAGTTCGCGCAGTACCTCGACGATCCGACGCGGCTGCCGCCCGCCGCCCAGCTGCTGAAGACGGCCGGACAGACGTGCTATGCGAGCTTCGGGCCCAAGCGGACCCATAACGACAAGGCCGTCCGCTACTTCGCGAATCAGAAACAAGGGGGGCACGGCTCGGTCTTCGAGCACGCGACGTTCTCCTTCCTGTGCTACGGGATCTCTCGGTCGAACACGCACGAGGTGGTGCGGCACCGTGCCGGCACCGCCTACTCACAACTGAGCCAGCGGTACGTCTCGGGGAAGGTGCTGCGGTTCGTCGAGCGCCCCGAGTACCGCGACATCCCTTCGCTGCACAAGCGGTTCTGCGAGCGGATCGATCTCGCATGGCGCGAATACCACGATGTCGCCGACGAGCTGCTTGCTCTCCAAGAGCAGGGCGATGAGCGACTCTCGGGCGAACGAGCAACCGACCGCCGGAAGCGCGTCCAGCAAACGGCGCGCTCCGTGCTGCCCAACGAGGCCGAGACGATCTTGGTGATGTCGGCCAACGTCAGAGCGTGGCGGCACATGGTCGAGATGCGGACGGACGAGCACGCCGAGTCCGAGATCCGGGATCTCTTCTTCCGCATCTTCCTCTGCCTGAAGCTGGCCGAGCCGGTGCTCTTCGAGGACTACGAGATCGTTTCCCACCCCGACGGGTCGTACGGAGCGGGCACCGACTGGCGCAAGGTGTAGAGAAACACTCCATCGGCGGACAAGCCCTCCCCGAGGGCGTCCTCGTCCGCACGCCCGATCGATGGGCCGTGGCAGTGAGGCGTCCGGACGGCAACATCCACACGGAGGTACACGATGTCGACGCGCGACGGAGGCTCGCCCGCTCCCCGCTGGCGCGCGGCATAGCCGCTCTGTTCCAGTCCGTGTCCATCGGTCTGCGCGCGCTGCGCGTTGCGGTCAGGGAGACGACGGGCGTCGAACCAACCGCCGGTCAGATCCGGACGACGCTCATCCCTATCGGGATCGGCGTGTTGGCGCTGTTCGTGGTCGCCCCCGGCATCTTCGCCGCCGGCGAGATCGACAGGACGGCCGACGTCCTCGAGGCGTCGGCCCGTGCGGCCGTGCTCCTCATCTACCTGCTGGCGGTGTCGCGCTCGGCGGGGGCGCGCCGGCTGTTCGAGTACCACGGTGCCGAGCACAAAGTGATAGCGGCCTTCGAGGAACGTGGTACTCAGGCGACGGTTGAGGACGCACGGCAACGAAGCCCGATCCATCCGCGATGCGGCACGAGCTTCATCGTGCTCTTCGTGATAGTCGCGGGCGTCGTGCACGCCTTCGCCCCCCGAACACCCCTCTGGGCCAACGCGGCGTGGCGTATCGGACTGACGCCGGTCGATGCGGCTATCGCGTATGAGGTGATGCGCGCGACGGCGCGCTCCGAGCGATCGCTCGTGGCGCGGGTGCTCTCGTGGCCGGGACGACTCCTTCAGCGGCTGACGACCCGCGAGCCGGCACCCGAACAGCTCGACGTCGCGCGGACCGCGCTGGGGGCCGTGCTCCGGGGCTGACGACGGCGCGCCGCTATCCTCGGCCATATGGACGAATCGGTGAAGGCGCGGGTCGAGGACGTGGTGACCGAGCACGCGAAGCTGCTCGAAGACCTCGCTTCACCCGAGCTGCTGGCCGACCGCGAACGGTACGTCGAGGTCGCGAAGCGAGCGTCCGAGCTCGAGGGGATCGTCAGAGCGTACGAGGAGTGGACGGCCGCAGACACGGAAGCCAAAGAAGCCGAGGAGCTCGCCGGCGACTCGAAGTCCGACGAAGAAGCCGAGTACTACCGCTCGACGCAATCGGCCGCCGAAGCCTCCGCGGCTGATGCAGAGGGTCGTCTCCTGGCGTTTCTCACCCCTCCCGATCCCCGCGACGAGCGGCCGGTGATCGTCGAGATCAGGGCCGGCGCGGGAGGAGACGAAGCCGGCCTATTCGCCGGTGACCTGATGCGCATGTACCAGCGTTTCGCCGAAAGGCATGGGTGGCGCTCCGAGGTCCTCGATGCATCGGAAGGAGGCGTGGGCGGCGTCAAGGAAGCCGTCTTCGAGATCTCTGGAAAGGGAGCCTTCACGAAGCTGCGGAACGAATCGGGCGTCCATCGCGTTCAGCGTGTGCCCGCGACGGAGTCGTCCGGGCGGATCCACACGTCTACCGTGACCGTCGCCGTGCTGCCCGAGGCCGACGAAGTGGAGGTCGACCTCGACCCGGACGACCTCCGCATCGATACATACCGTTCACAAGGGGCCGGTGGCCAGCATGTGAACACGACAGACTCGGCCGTTCGGATCACGCACATACCTACCGGACAGGTCGTCACATGCCAGTCCGAGCGATCGCAGCGACAGAACAGGGACAGGGCCATGCGCATCCTGCTCGCGCGGCTCAAGGCTTTCGCCGAGGAGCAGGCGCGCTCGCAGCTGGCCGCCGAGCGGCGATCGCAGGTCGGCACGGGCGATCGCTCGGAGAAGATCCGCACGTACAACTTCCCGCAGAACCGCGTCACCGATCACCGGATCGGTCTCACGATGCACGGGATCCAACAGATCCTCGACGGCGACATCGACGAGATGGTCACGGCCCTCGCGCAGTCCGATGAGCTTGCGAGCTGAACCGCCGACCCTCGCCGACTGCGTGCGGGACGGCGAAACCGCACTGCGGCGAGCGGGGATCGACTCAGCGCGGCACGATGCCCAGCGCCTGCTCGCCCATGCGCTGCGCGTGTCGTGGGGTGACCTGTGGATGCGACTGCGGGAACCGATAGATCGGGAGTCGCACGACGATCTTCAGGAGGTCGTGCGGCGACGGTGCGAGGGCGAGCCGCTGGGGTACATCCTCGGTTCGGTCGTGTTCTGCGGCATCGAGATCGGGTGCGGACCGGGCGTGCTGGTCCCGCGTCCCGAAACGGAGACGCTCGTCGAGGTCGGACTCGGGCTGATCGCCGATCGGCCCGCCCCTCTGGTGGTCGACATCGGAACGGGAACGGGAGCCGTCGCTATCGCGATCGCCGAGGCTCGCTCGGACGTGCACGTCGTCGCCACCGACATCTCCGAGGAAGCGCTGTCGTATGCGACGCCCAACGCCGGCCGCGCGCGCGTAACGATCACCGTCGCGCGGGGTGATCTCTTCGACGCCGTCGACCCGGCGCTCCGCGGGCGGATCGATCTCGTTGTCTCGAATCCGCCTTACATACCCGACGCCGCCGTTCTGCCCCCCGATGTGGCGGCCGAGCCGCCGGCAGCGCTGCGCGGCGGGCAGCGAGGCGACGAGCTCCTCCGGCGGATCGTAGATGGATCCTTCGATGCGCTGGTCCCGGACGGCGCCCTCGCGATGGAGGTCGGAACGCCGTCCCAAGCCCGAGCGCTGGAAGCCGGGATGCTGGATGGGTTCTCGGCCGTCGGCGTGCGTGACGACCACACCGATCGTCCGCGCGTCGTATGGGGGAGGCGCTGAGCGT
>JBOGXL010000390.1:0-6680 GCA_050694575.1 Actinomycetota bacterium
TGGTCGGCGACCTCGGGACCGGGAAGACGACGTTCGTCCAGGGCTTGGCGAGCGGCCTCGGGATCGGCACCCGCGCGCGATCGCCGACCTTCACTATCGTCCACACGCATGAGGGCGGACGCTACCCGTTGCACCACGTCGATCTCTACAGATGCTCGGGCCTCGCCGAGGTCGGCGAGCTCGGCCTGGAGGAGCTCCTCGAGGCCCCGGCCGTCACGGCGATCGAGTGGGGCGAGAAGGCCGGCGAGATCGCCGGTCGCGACTACCTCGAGCTCGCGTTCGCGTGGAACTACGACGACGAAGCGATCCGCACCATCAGATTCCTGCCCTTCGGTCGATGGCGCGACCGGATGAGCGAGCTCTCCGAGACGGTGCGCGCCTGGGCGACGGACGGAGGCTAGGTGCTCGTCCTCGGCATCGAGACGTCCACCCCGCACGCGTCGGTCGCGATAGTCACCCAGACCGAGGTCGTCGCCTCCTACGAGCTCGGACGCGGTCGCTCGCAGGACGAGATCCTCATCCCGGCAACGCAGCGGCTCCTCGCCGACGCCGCGCTCGGCTGGGAACAGCTGGGCGGAGTGGCCGTCGGCCTCGGCCCGGGGCTGTTCACCGGCCTTCGGGTCGGGGTGGCGACGGCCAAGGCGCTCGCACAGTCGCTCAATGTCTCGATCGCGGGACTGTCCTCGTTGGACGTCCTCGCCTACGGCGTCCGCTACACGCGTCGTTCGATCTGCGCGTGCATCGACGCACGCCGAAACGAGGTGTTCTGGGCCTTCTACCATCCGGTCCCCGGAGGCGTGCAGCGCATCACCGAGTTCCGCTGTGCCGCGCCCTCTCATTGCGTGAACGAGATCGAGGCCCGCGGCGAGCCCGCACTCGTCGTCGGGAGCGGGCCGTACGTGTACGCCCGCGACTTCGAGCACAGGGCCGCCGACCTCGAGGTCGCCGGGATCTCGGACAGCACGCCGACCGCCGTCCCGCTCGCCGAGCTCGCGGTGGGCCGACTCGTCCGTGAGGAATCGGACAGACTTACCGACGTCCGTCCGCTGTACATCCGGAAGTCGGACGCCGAGCTGACCTGGGAGCGGAACGCGGAACGGGCGGGGAGGAGCTAGTGGTCACCGAACGCTCGCGGGAGATCCTCGACATCGAGGTCGGGGCGATGCGCCGGCGTCACCTGCCCGCGGTTCTGCGCATCGAAGGGAAGGTCTATCCACGTCCGTGGTCGGCCGGCCTCTTCCTGTCCGAGCTGGCCCAGAAGAGCTCGCGCGCGTACTTCGTCGCGCGATATCAGGGTCGCGTCGTGGGCTATGCGGGCGTGATGATCCTGGGTGACGAAGGCCACGTCACGAACATCGCCGTCGACCCCGCCTACCACCGCCACGGTATCGGGACCGGCCTGCTGCTCTCGCTCATCGAGGAGTCGCGTGAACGACGCGTGCGATCGATGACGCTCGAGGTTCGCCGCGCGAACGCCGGAGCGCAGGCGATGTACCGCAGGTTCGGCTTCCAGACCGTCGGCGTCCGGCGCGGTTACTACGTCGAGACGGGCGAGGACGCTTACATCATGTGGGCCGAAGGCGTCTGGACGCCCGACTACGCGCGTCGCCTCGACCGCATACGCGAGAGACACGAGCGACGCGGGGAGCCCGATTGACGGAGGCCCTCGTTCGTCCCGAGGCGCTCATCCTCGGCATCGAGACATCGTGTGACGAGACGGCGGTCGGTGTCGTTCGCGGCGGTACCGAGGTTCTGTCGAACGTCATCGCGTCTCAAGCCGATCTGCATGCACGCTACGGCGGTGTGGTCCCCGAGATCGCTGCGCGCGCACACGTCGAGCGGATGCAACCGGTCATCGACAAGGCGCTGCGGGACGCCGGGATCGCGCTGCGCGAGATCGACGCCGTCGCCGCGACGCGGGGCCCAGGACTGATCGGTGCGCTGCTCGTCGGCTACGCGACGGGCAAAGCGCTGGCGGCCGCCCTGGGCGTGCCCTTCAGCGGTGTCCACCATCTCGAGGGACACATCTTCGCCGGGGTCCTGGACCCCGGCATCGAGCCGCCCTTCATCGCACTCGTCGTCTCCGGCGGGCACACATCCCTCTTCGCTGTGAACGAATTCGGCCGCTACGAGTTGCTCGGTGAGACGCTCGACGACGCCGCCGGCGAAGCTTTCGACAAGATCGCGAGGTTCCTCGACCTCGGCTACCCCGGCGGTCCCCAGATCGACCGCCTGGCCAAGCGTGGCGACCCGGACGCCATCGCGTTCCCGCGCGCACTGTCCGGACAGGGACTGGACTTCAGCTTCTCGGGCCTGAAGACGGCGGTCGTCCGCCACGTCCGGCGCGCCGAGGAGGCCGGGGAGAAGACCAAGCGTTCCGACGTGGCGGCGTCGTTCCAGGAGGCGATTGTCGACGTCCAGGTCGAGAAGGCGATCCGGGCCGCCCAGGAACGGGAGATCCCGACGATCGTGGCCGGGGGCGGTGTGGCGGCGAACTCTCGTCTCCGGGCGCGGCTGGGAGCCGAGGCGCAAGCCAAGGGTCTGACCTTCGTCGTCCCACCCCCGGCGTTGTGCGTCGACAACGGTGCGATGATCGCGGCAGCCGCCCACTTCCGGCTCGGGCGAGGCGAGTCCACGGCTCTGGACGCTCCGGCGGACGCCTCGCTCAAGCTCGGATAGAACCGGGGGGCCCGCTCGCCTCCCTTCCCTGCAGGCCAGGGCGCGAGAGGCGAGGGGCACCTTTGGGGTCCCCCAAGGACCCCCCGGGCGGAGGGGTGCGCCTGCACTGCTGGAATCGGCCGGCACGGGGCGTGCCTGAGCGCCCGGAGAGAGGTATCTTCATTTGACTGGCTGGCACTCGTCTGGTTAGAGTGCTAATCCGAAATCTGCAGGTCATCTAAAGGGAGGTTGCGTTGGCTACGAAGACCAAGACCAAGACCACGATCGAGCCGCTCGAGGACCGCGTGGTCATCCGCCCGCTCGAAGGTGAGGAGATGACGGCTTCCGGACTGGTCATCCCCGACACCGCCAAGGAGAAGCCCCAGGAGGGCGAGGTCCTCGCCGTCGGCCCCGGCCGCTGGGACGAGGACGGCGACAAGCGGATCCCCGTCGACGTCAAGACCGGCGACCGCGTCTTGTACTCGAAGTACGCCGGGACCGAAGTGAAGATCGACGGCGAAGAGCTGCTCGTCGTGCCTGCGCGGGACATCCTCGCGCGCATCAACTAACGCTTCCGTGCCGGCGAAGAAGATCCTCTTCGGCGCTGAAGCGCGCCGTGCGCTCGAGTACGGTGTCGACCGCCTTGCCAATGCCGTCCGGATAACGCTCGGCCCCCGTGGGCGCAACGTCGTCCTCGAGAAGAAGTGGGGAGCGCCCGTCATCACCAACGACGGCGTCACCATCGCGAAAGAGGTGGAGGTCGAAGAGCGCTTCGAGAACCTCGGCGCCCAGCTGGCGAAAGAGGTCGCCTCGAAGACCAACGACGTCGCCGGCGACGGCACGACGACGGCCACCGTTCTCGCTCAGGCGATGGTCCACGAGGGACTGCGCAACGTCGCGGCCGGAGCGAACCCCATGGGCCTTCGGCGCGGCATCGCCGCCGCCGTTGAGGCCGCCGTCGATGCGCTGCGAGGCCAGGCCCGTGAGATCTCCGAGCGGGACGAGATAGCCCACGTCGCGTCCATCTCGGCCGCCGACCCAGAGATCGGCGACATGATCGCCGAAGCGATGGACAAGGTCGGCAAGGACGGCGTGATCACCGTCGAGGAGTCGCAGACCTTCGGGCTCGAGCTCGAAACGGTCGAGGGCATGCAGTTCGACCGCGGCTACATCTCGCCCTACTTCGTCACGGACCAGGACCGTATGGAGGTTGTCCTCGACGAGCCGCTCATCCTGCTTGCCAACAAGAAGATCTCGGCTGTGTCGGATCTCCTTCCCGTGCTCGAGAAGGTGGTTCAGGCGGCCAAGCCGCTGCTCGTCATCGCCGAGGACATCGAGGGCGAGGCCTTGGCCACGCTCGTGGTGAACAAGCTGCGTGGAACCCTCCGTGTGGCCGCAGTGAAGGCGCCGGGGTTCGGAGAACGGCGCAAGGCCATGCTCCAGGACATCGCGGTCCTCACCGGCGGTGAGGTCATCTCCGACGAGCTTGGCATCAAGCTCGAGAACGTCGACACCGACCTGCTCGGCCGCGCCCGCAAGATCGTGATCACGAAGGACGACACCACGATCGTGGACGGCGCCGGCCAACAGGACGACATCAAGGCGCGCATCGGCCAGATCCGCCAGGAGATCGACCGGACCGACTCGGATTGGGATCGCGAGAAGCTCCAGGAGCGACTCGCGAAGCTCGCCGGCGGCGTGGCGGTCGTCAGGGTGGGCGCGGCCACGGAAGTCGAGCTCAAGGAGAAGAAGCATCGCATCGAGGACGCCCTGTCTGCGACACGAGCGGCGGTCGAAGAGGGGATAGTGCCGGGTGGGGGGGTCGCTCTCGTCCGGGCCGCGGGCGACGTCGAGAAGGCAGCGAAGAAGCTGTCCGACGACGAGCTCACGGGTGCGCGCATCGTCCTGCGGTCGCTCGACGCGCCGCTGCGCTGGATCGCGCAGAACGCCGGTTACGAAGGCTCGGTTGTGGTCGAGCGAGTGCGGGCCAGCGAAGGCGCGGCCGGGTTCAACGCGGCGACGGGGGAGTACGCCGACCTGACCAAAGCCGGTGTCATCGACCCGCTCAAGGTGACGAGGTCGGCTCTCCAGAACGCGTCGTCCATCGCGTCGTTGGTGCTGACGACCGAGGTGTTGGTCGTGGACAAGCCCGAGGAAGAACCACCGGCCGACGAGCACGGCCACGGCCACGCGCACTAACCCCACTGCTTCAGCCGAGCTCGAACCCCTCATCGCTCCACTGATGCCCGCACGCCCTGCACACCGTGTCCCCGAGGGACCTGTACAACTTCTTAGAGCCACACTCCGGACACGCTAAGGCGCGATCGCACCAGTTGGGGTGCTTCTGTTGGCATTCCGGACACACGAGGACCTGATCGTCGTCGATCACCGCCCGGGCCCATCGAGAAGGCCCCTTCTTCGGGTCGGTGGCTTGAGTCCCGCAGAGGTAGCACACAGCCATGCCCAAAAGCTACGTCCTTGGAGAAAAGGAAGGAGGGACCGCGGGTTCGCGGTCCCTCCTTCACGTCAGGATCGGACGGCTAGGCCGCCCGACGGAGCCTCTTCGACCCGTTCTCAGCGTGGTGGTAGTGCTGGGCGAAGCTGATCGCTTCCTCCCAAAGCCACGCGAACCCCCCGACCATAAAGCCCGTGATGATGGCGCCGGCCATATGCGACCTGACGTCCATTCCCCACGCGGCGAAGATCGAGAAGTCCGCGAGGTAGGCGTAACCCACCCCGAGACCCAGGTAGAGGACCCAATTGCTGGTCTTCGCGACGTCGCGACCGTACGCGGACATCAAGCGCACGACCACCGCCGTCACGAGACCTCCGAAAGCGAGGATGGCGAACTCGTGCATGGCTCACCTCCCTTCTCTTCAATCAGGACAGACCCCCCGGCCCGCCGAAAGGTTTCATCCGTGTGATTTCGCTCTAGCGAGCTGGTCCTGCCGGTCCGGCTGGGCCTGCGGGCCCAGCGGGGCCGGACGGACGGACGGCGCCGTTGCCGAGGATCTCCTGCGTCACGGCGGCGGTCGATCCGATCGAGACCGGCGCAGTCGCCGGTGGGGCCGGGGCGAGCTGCGTCGAGACACCCCAGATGTCGGGGGAGGTAGCCATCCTGGACTGCGAGCTGTAGCTCGTCCCGACGAAGTCGGTCGGTTGGCGGGGGCCGATGCCCCCTTTGGGTCGGGCCCAGGCCATCCAAGGCACGACGGCGATCGCCGCCACGATCACGACGGCCGTGATGACTCGGCGCACCGCTACCCCCTTTGCTCGCGCTGGCAAAGTTACATTTCTGTGATTCAGCGTAAACCGGCCTTGCCCACTTGTGAACTGTTGTAAATCGCCGGTTGCGCCTGTTAACTAGGGTGAGCCCAGATGACCAAGCCGCTACTTCGTCCTCTCCTTGCTCTCGTCCTGGTGACGGGGCTGCTCGCGCTGGCCCCTCCCGCGCGGGCGCAGCTCGACGCGAAGCGAGCCGAGGCCGCCGCTCTCGAGGCCAAGATCCGCCAACAGGGCTCGCGACTGTCGATAGCTGCCGAGGACTTCAACGCCGCGCGTCTCGAGCGCCAGGGGCTCCAGGCCAAGACCGATGCCGCCCAGGAGATGGTCGGGACGGCCGAACGGAAGTGGGCGGCGCTGCGGGACCGGCTCGGCAATCGCGCACGCACGCTGTACATGCATCCGACGGCGGCGATCAATGCCTTCTTCGGGGCGCGGACGCTCGGCGAGGTCGCGCGAGCCCAGGTCTACGGCGGAGAGGTGCTGCTCACGGACTCCGAGCTCATCCTCGACGCAGAGAAGGCCCGCCACGAGGTTCTCCAGCAAGCTCGTAGCTTCGAGGCGCTGAGCTCCGAGGCCCGACGAAAGGAAGAAGAGCTCGCGTCGAGGCGATCACAGGTGCAGCGGGAGCTGGTGGCCCAGCGGAGCCTCCTGGGCAGCGTCCGGGGGGACATCGCCGAGATCATCGCCGAGGAGCGTGCCCGGGCAGCTGCCGCGGCGGCGGCGCAGGCAGCCCAGCC
>JBOGXL010000391.1:0-4236 GCA_050694575.1 Actinomycetota bacterium
TCCTGCTCCAGGGAATGGATGAGGGCCTGGGCCCCCGTGAGCTTCTGTCCGGTCTTGAACTCCAGTCCTGGGGACTCGCTTCGCTCCATCCTGCTCGCCTCCTTTCGACTCCGTCACCGGGGCGTACCCCCGACCCACTGGTAGATAAGAAAAACCTCCCGCCGGCTTTCCGGACGAGAGGCTTCTGGCGAGCCCGTTGTGCGGGCTCGCCTAGTGAATTACGAGAACCAATGCGTGCGTCATCTGCTGAACAGTATCCACATGATGGAAAACGCGTGTCAACCGCTGCGGGATGCGGGTCGCTTTCGAGTCCGGCCACGCCGGGGTCTGGTGCCCGTCCGCGATCACCGCGGTCCGCGGCCAATCGCCGACCCGGCCAGTCGTGATGCATACAAGAATGTCGGGTGCCTGAGTTCAGCCAGCGCGAGGTCCGGGTGGGCGAATCCATCGCCCGCATCAGGGCGCATCACGAGGCCGCGCTCGAGCTCCTGCGTCTGGGTCGCTTGGCCGATGCGCGACTCCAAGCCACCAGGCCCATCACGAACATCGTTCCCGACCTCGCCGTCGAGCTCCGTGCCTGCGGTCTGTCGGTGGCCGGCCTCTCCGCCGCGCTCGCCGGAATGGCGTGGAGGGTCCGCCGGGACGTCTCGCACGCTGCTGGAGCCTTGGGCTCGGCTGCCGCCCTGCTGGAGGCAACCCTGCAGGAGGTCGCCGGCGGGTCCGTCCGAGCGCCGTCCTTCCGCGCCTCGGTGGTGGTGGCCCTCGTCGAGCGCGCTGCGCGCGCATATCGCCGAGCGGTGGAGTCGGGCGAGCTCGATCCGTACCAAGAGGCCTACGCATTAGGACGTTGGGTCGCTCGTGACCGCGTGGCCGAGCAGATCGACCTCGGCGATCTCGTTCTCGATTCGCCGCTCCCGCCGGCCCATCCAGTCCCAGTCGAAGCGTTCGAACGCTCGGCCCAAGACGTGCGCGAGGCGCTCGAGCGCCGGTTCGGCGTCGTCTCGACCGTCCGGTCCCCGCTCGACGACATCGAGCGCGTCGTGTCCTTGTTGGACGGAGTCGTCGGCGCGTACCGACCGGCGACACAGGCGGCGGCCGCCCGGCTTGCATCGGAGGCATTCGTGCGCGTCTACACGGGCGTTCGAGACGTGCTGGCGGAGCGCGCGCCTCGGCTGGCCGAGGAGATCTCGACCCTCGGGGCGATGCTCCGTGTCGACATCAACGCCCGCGAGCCCGAAGCGCAGATCACGAGCCTGGTGGCCAGGGCCAAGGAGCTCTTGGGGGACGCACGTGGGGTCTTCCAATCGAGCTCCCCGCGTGATAAGAAGTAACCCGTGAGTGACTTAGCTCAGCGCAGGCTGCCCCCGTTCCACCGTCGCCGCACCTTGTTACAGGCAGCCGAGCGGACCTTTGCGGAGCGGGGATTCGACGGCGCGCGGCTGGATGACATCGCGCGGGCAGCCGGGGTGACGAAGGCGATCGTCTATCGCCACTTCACGTCCAAGGACGAGCTGTTCCTGGAGACGATGCGCGAGGCTTGTCAGAGCCTCGAGCAGTCCATGGAGGCGGCGATGTGCGCCGGCGGATCTCTCGACGCCGTCATCTCGCGATGCCTGCGCGTTTGGTTCGACTTCGTCGCCGAGCGCCGTAGCGGATTCGCACTCGTGGCCGGTCACGGACGGGGTACAGACGCGGCGCTCGAGCTTTCGAAGGCGACGCGTGACCGCATCGTAAGACGCATCGCGGATGCCATCCCATGGCGCATGCGCGGGGTTGATCAGGCCGAGGCGCGCCGGATCGGCGAGGGGATCGTCCGCTCAATAGTCGGAGCAGCCGAGGCGGTCGCCGCGTGGTGGTCCGAGACCAAGCCCTATCCGGTGGAGGTCGCCTGGCTCACAGTTGTGAACGTGACTTGGCTGGGTATCGATCGGTTGGTGCGCGGAGACCTGTGGCTTCCGAGCAGTGAAGAGGTGCGGTCGGCAACGTCTTGATCGGAAGTCTCGCCGCCGAATGGTGAGCAGAGGAGGACGGTGATGCGACGAGGATTACTCGTAGGGGTCGTTTGTGCCATGGTTACCGCT
Source organism: Actinomycetota bacterium (assembly GCA_050694575.1). Classification (GTDB taxonomy): domain Bacteria; phylum Actinomycetota; class JAICYB01; order JAICYB01; family JAICYB01; genus JBOGXL01. The sequence goes on from JBOGXL010000391.1 coordinate 2,082, forward strand.
TCGAGCCTTCCGGCGACGGCTCAGCCGCCTGATCCCGGTTTCGCCGAGGCCGTGCCGGGAGGCGCGTGCGTGGCCGACAACGTCTACGAGAAGCGCCACTGGGACAAGGGTGCTTCGGCGCAGGCGGGCAAGGCCTGCAAGAGGATCCGGTTCTCGTACGGACCCGTCATCGTGAGGCCGGGTCAGAACGACGTACTCATCGGGCCCGTCACTATCGAGAAACCCGCCTACGACGGGTACATCACGCGCTTCAAGCCCGATCTCGTCGATGCCACCGGCAAGGCTCCAGACGTCAGCCTCCTGCACCTGCACCACGCGACGTGGCTCAACGGGGGCACCAGCTACGGAAACGGGCCGTTCTTCGCCGCCGGCGAGGAGAAGACGATCCTGCCGTTCCCGCGCGGCTACGGTATGCGCGTCGAGGCCGACGACATCTGGCTCCTGCTGTACATGGTCCACAGCACGGTAGCAACGCCTACGGCCGTCTGGGTCACCTACGACGTGGACTTCGTACCCGAAGCCGACGCGCACGAGCTCGGCATCGTCCCCGCGAAGCCGATTTGGCTCGACGTGCAGCGCGAACGGATCGCGCCGGGCGCCCCCAGCACGTCGGGGAATCCCGTGTTCAACGTCCAGCGCGGGTTCGGACACATCGACCCCGAGCTCGATCAGCGCGTCTGTACCTGGCCGAAGGAGAACTGCGCCCGCCACGACGTTTACGGCGGCGTGACCCCGCAGCAAGGCAAGCCCATACGGCTGAGGGGCGCGGACTGGACGGTCACTCCGGACATGGCCGGGACGATCGTTGCCATCGGCGGACACCTGCATCCCGGCGGCGTCCGCGACGAGGTCAGTCTCGTCCGCGACGGCGTCGAGAAGGCAATACACATCTCGGACGCTGTGTACTGGGATCGCAAGACGCCGTCGCGTGCGGGCGGACCCCGCAATAGTTGGGACTTCTCGATGACGGGTACGGGGGCGCCGTTCGGTTGGAAGGTGAAGATCGAGCCCGGTGACATCGTCCGCCTCAACGCGACCTACGACTCGGAGTACGCGTCGTGGTACGAGAACATGGGGATCGTCATGGCATTCGTCGCGCCGCGCGACCCGCATGCACCGGCCGGCGTAGACGTCTTCCGTGACAAGGTGCGTATCGATCCCGGCTTCCCCACGACCCTCGATCGCATCCCGGGCTGGATGAAGCCCACGTGCAAACCCAGTCTCACGGGTGGGACGAAGACGCTCTGCCTGCGCGGCAGCGTCACGCACGGGCACCTCGAGGAGACGAGCACGTTCGGAGGCTGCGAGGGCTGTGCGCCCCTGCCTCGGAAGGATGGTCCGGTCATGACCGACATCTCGGTGGAGGGCTTCACGTACGGCCTCGCCGACATGGGCGTCATCGCCGCCAACGGCATTCCCCGCCTCAAGGTCGGGCAACCGGCCCGATTCTGGAACGTCGACACGACCGCCAACGTGTGGCACACGGTCACGCGTTGCAAGGAGCCGTGCACGGGACGCACCGGCCTGGACTACCCGGTCGCCAACGCCGGCAGGGGGAAGGGTGATCCGATGGACTTCGATTCGACCGAAGTCGGATACGGCCTGTTCTTCTCTCCGGCATCGGGCCAGATCGGCGGCGACAAACCGATCGATGAGGCCGTGCGCGACGGGCTGTATTGGGAGTTCACGCCCAAGCAGAAGGGAACGTTCTCGTTCTTCTGCCGTGTGCACCCCGCGATGCGGGGAGCGATCAAGGTCGTCGAGTAGCCCGCGTGATCCGCTGGCGGGCCAACTACGGCGACCTTTGGGAAGGGCTGCCCGTCGACGTCCTGCCGTGCTCCAACGGCGAGTTCCTTCCCGAGGACCCGACACCCGACCAGCTCGCCATCATGGCGCTGGCGGAAGAAGAGACCGAAGCGTCCCGCCGTAGGTTCAATATGAGCCGGCGCGACTTCGTGCGCACCGCGGCCGCCTTCAGCATCGGCGTGTGGGCGATCAACCAGATCACCGGCACGACGTGGGGTGGCTACAACGCCTACGCGCATAACACCGAGACGAACAAGGCCTGTGACGTCGAGAACCCGAACGCGCAACTTAACAACCGTCCGGGCGAGTTCATCTTCGACGTCCAAACTCATCACGTGCACCCCAACGG
>JBOGXL010000392.1:0-7516 GCA_050694575.1 Actinomycetota bacterium
CCGACGGTCTGATCGATCGAGACAGGGAGCGTGAAGAATCCCCACCGGAACCCGCCGGCCGGAGGGAAGTAAGCATGCTGCGATGTCGGGGAGCCATCGGCGGGCAGCCTCGGCGTATCGTCGCTGCCCCACAGCCGGTGGAACTCGGTCCCCGGGAGGAGAGCCAGGGTGACCGGCTCGACCTCGGAGTCGGACACGAACACGGACTTGCCGTCGGCCATCTGCCCCGTCACGACCCGCCGTACCTTCATGTGGCTCCCCCTTCTGGTACTCGGACGTCCACGGCCTCGGGCGGCATCCCGTACAGGCTGAGGAACACCGACCGGCGGACGTCTCCCTCGATGAACGCCGTCTTGGCTTCGGGCGTCCAATGCAGCTTCGCTTTGGTGTCGAAGTTGATCTTGATCTCGTTGTACTTCCGCACCGGGTTCGGCGGATGGCTCGGCGGCCGCTTGAACCCGGGGTGCGGGACGGTGCGCGGGAAGAGCCAGAGGTGCCCGATGTTGTGCGGCAAGAGCTCCGACGCGTGGTTGAACCACACCTCGTCGTAGTCGTTGAGGTGTGCCGGTGCTCCGAAGCTCCCCTCGGGGGCCGGGACGGTCGGTGACGGCGGGACGCCCAGGACGTTGAAGAAGAAGGACTTGTTCTCGCTCATGAGCACCGCGTGCGCCGGCGGTGGAAGGAAGCCGCGGGCCGTGCCGATGCCGGGGACGTCGTTCACGTTCATCCGGTAGATCACGGGATCGCCGACCCAACCGAGGACGTCACCACACGGATCGAAGTCGTAGGTTACGGTGCGCCAAGCGCCGTCCGACCAGACGCGCACGTCGGTGTCCTTCGTCGTCGGCGCCGGAGCCGGTTCGGGAAGGGCCATACCGGAGTAGTCGACGAACATGCTCGCGAACCCGGCGGCGTCCCACAATGCTTCGGCGCCGATTATCGGATCCTCGATCTCGAAGATCAGGACGAGGTTGTCCGTTGTCGAGGGTCGTTCCCGATAGGCAAGCCCGCGACCGATCACGACGAAGTCGCCCGCCGATGCGCTCAGGGGGCCGAGCTCGGTGTCCAGAACGAACTCCCCGGAGTGGTAGAACCGGATCTGGTTGTAGTCGGCGTTGCGCTCGGCGAAGGGCATAGCTGCCGACCGGCGAGAGAGGAGGACGCGGATGCCGTCGCCGACCAGGACCGGCATCGGTTCTCCCCGCTCGTCGTCCAGATCCGACGGCGTGAGCGCCCCGGTGTCGGCGCCGGCGTACATGACGTCGTCGTCGGACCAGGACTTCGGGACCCCCGTGTTGTGGCGGCGGAAGATGTGGACCCAGTCGCCGAAGAACCCTTGCTGCGTATAGATCTCGTCGGCGTTCTCGTCGATCCCGTGCGGCGGACGCGGGATCTCTCCGCGCTCGAAGACCGGCACCCTCAGCCTCCGTAGACGGGGGATAGGTCGGCCGCGATGCGCTGGCGCTTGAAGCGGCCGCCCTCTATCTCGCCGATGACCACTCCGGGGACGACGACCGTCCTCCCGTCGGCGAGCGAGTACGTCGCGTGCACCTCGAAGACGACCACGCCGTCGTCCTCTTCCCAGGCGTTGCGCACGTCGTGCGTGATGCTGCCGACCATCGGGTTCGACATCCCCGCCCGCATGATGCGATCGATGGCCTCCCATCCGACGATCTCGGGGTGGTGGGCGATCTTCAGTGTCGCGTCGGGCGTGAAGTACCTGTCACATTCGTCGAGGCGCCCGCCGTCCATGAGTGCGTAGCAGCCGGTGATGAGCTGGAGGGTGGCCTCGCTGGCGCGCACCCCGGAAGTGTTCTACGAGACGCGGTCGCGCAGCCAGTCGGCGATCAGGTCGGCCACGCGCTCGCGGCCGTCCGGCGGGTCGAGGAGGTAGTGGTCGCCGGGGACGAGCTCGAGATGTTTGTCCGGCGCGCCCAGTGCGTCGAAGATCGCCTGAGCGTCGCTGGGATAGCAGCCCTGGTCGGCCGTCGACTGGATGACCATCGACGGGCACGTCACGTTGGCGAGGTTCGGCGCGCCCCGGCATCTCGACTCGGCCAGCGACCACATCGAGAGCCAGCTCCGCAGCGTGCTGGCCGCGGCGAGGCCGAAGGGACCGGAGTTCGCTCGCTTGGGATCACCGAAGTAGCACCCGACGGTGCGGTCGGAGGGATCTATCGCGAGGTCGAGGAAGCGCAGATCTGCCCACGTGCGGTACACGTTGAACAGGCGGTCCCACATGCCCCGAGTCTCGAGCTCGGCGAGTTCGTGCTTGGCCCACGCGGTGATCCGATCGTTGCGGGCGACCTGGGCGGCGCGGTAGGCGTCGATGAACTCCGTCGAGTACGGCGGACCGTTGGACGGATCGAACATGTCCAGCCGCTCGTCGGTCGAGAGCGGATCACCCTCGTCGATCACGGCGGGATCCATCCACGCGGTGAGCACTTCCGGGCGGCCGGGATGTGCGCACAACGAGATGAAGAGGTCGCCCGGTTCGTCGCTCAGCGCGTGATACGCCGACATGAGCGAGGCACCGCCCGAATTACCGAGGAGCACGACGGTTCGCACGCCGTTCTCGCGGAGCCAGCGCACGCCCACACCGATGTCCACGAGGGCGGGCTCGAGCATGAAGTACGAGCCGAGGCCGCGGAACCGCGTGTTCCATCCCAGGAAGCCGAAGCCTCGTCCGGCCATGGGCTCGGCGAGGTAATGCTCGCTGAAGTCGATCTCGTAGTGCGTGGCGATGAGCCCTACGACCGGACGAGAGCCGTCGGGCGTGTAATAGATGCCCTGGCACGGGTTGCTGCCGTGCCCAGCACGGGCCGAGGTGGGCGAGGCAAGCGAGACGAACTCGCGAGCGATCGTCACAGTCAGCCGCTTAGCCCCTCTAGTGCGTAGGCGGTGATGTCGTCGACGGACATCGATCGGCCCTCCGCGCGCGTCCGGTGCGCCGCTCCCGGGCCGAGGGCATCGCGGATGCGCGGGATGTAGTGCAGGTACAGGGCGTAGGAGTGGCCGGAGCGGAACGGTGTCGCCATCTGTGGCGCCCCGCCGAGGTGCCGGCCCGCGGAGAACAAGCGCGAAGCACGAGCGGCGTCTCCCGAGAGGAACGCCGACGCCCCGCAGAAGAGCAGCGCTTCGTTCAGCCAGATGCTCACGCCCCAGCTCGTCGCGTTGCGTATGGAGGTGGTGAGGAATCGCTCCGCCTCGCGGAAGTCTCCGACGCCGGCGAGCGCGAGGCCCAACGAGTTGGCGCCGAGACCCGGACGCCACCACTCCGCCTCGACCTGCGCGCCGCCGCGAGCGGCGACGACCGCACCTTGGGCGTCCCCCAGGATGTGGCGGGCCACGGCGAGGGCCGAGGAGCAGCCCACCATGCCTATGGAGGGGACGTCCCACGTCTCCAGGCTCTCGGTCAGATAGCGATCGGCGGCCGTGATGTCGTGCAGGATCAGCTCGACCTGCCCGGCGACGCCGAGAGCGAAGGACTTCCACGCCGGCCCGACCTCTTCTCCGAGGGCGATGGCTTGGCGGATCCACTCGCGTGTCTCGTCGGCGATCGACGGATCACGTGATACCTCCGCGACGACACCCGAGAAGATCGAGCCGAGGCTTCGAGCAAGAACGAGGTGGGGGATCGGCTCGCCGGCCGCTTCTTGGATGGCGGCCGTCGCGTGGTGCCGGGCATCGCCGTCCACGCGCATCACCGAGGACGCCGTGAGGCCTGCGTAGGTCGCGACCAGCTCGTCGACGCTGAGGTCTTCCGCGTTCTGCGTAACAGTCGTGAACCAACGGTGCGCCTCGTCGAAGTGGCCCCCATTCCACCACAGCGTGATGAGCCGGTTGGTCAGCCTCGCAACGAGGTCGTACCGGCCTTCGCCCGCCGACCATTCGAGCGCAACGCGAAGATTTCCGAGCTCGGCCTCGAAGGCGCGGAAGGCCGCGAAGCCGAATGTCGCCTCCTCGAGAGGGAATGACTCGACCCACTCGATGTATCTGTCGCGGTGGCGTTCCCTGAAGGCTTCGGCCTCGTCGGCCTGGCGAAGGTGCTCGGCCGCGTACAGGCGAACCGGCTCGAGCAACCGGTAGCGGATCTCCGTCCCCGCCTGCACGGTTCCCACCAACGACTTGTCCACGAGGGAGCCGAGGAGCTCGAAGACGGTGTCCCGCTCGATGCCGCCGTTCGCGCAGATCTCTTCGGCGGCATCGAGCGGGAACGGGCCGGCGAAGACGGCGAGCCGACGGAGGAGCACACGCTCGGTGTCGCTCAGGAGCTCGTAGCTCCAATCGAGGGAGGCCTCGAGCGTCTGCTGCCGCTGGATGCGGCGGCGTCCCCCGGTGAGGAGACGGAACATGTCGTCGAGTCGTGCAGCGATCTGGTGAGGCGTCAGGTGCGTCACACGCGACGCGGCGAGCTCGATCGCCAGCGGGAGACCGTCGACACGCCGGCAGATCTCCGTGACGGGCTCGAGGTTTTCGGGACCGAGCTCGAACGTCGGCTGCACGGCCCGAGCACGCGCATCGAAGAGGCTGACGGCCTCCGAGCTCTCCGGGTCGTCATCCTCGTGCGGAAGGGACAGGGAAGGAACGGGCCACGACTGCTCGCCTTCCACGTCGAGGGCCTCGCGGGTTGTGGCGATGATCGAGACGTTCGGGCACTCCGAAAGCACCCTGTCCACGAGACCGGCGCTCGCGCCCAACATGTGCTCGCAGTTGTCGAGGATAAGCAAGGCCTGCTTGCGGCGAAGGTGATCGATCACGAGGTCCTCGACCGGAACGGACGTCCCGCCGGTCATGCTTCCGCCGATGACCATGCCGATGGCGTCGGCCACTCCCCGCGCGATGAGCTCCGGGTCGGAGAGAACGGCAAGCTCGATGAAGAAGACACCGTCGGGGAAGCGGTCGAGCTGCTCGGCCCCCACCTGAAGCGCGAGCCGTGTCTTCCCGCATCCGCCGATGCCGGTCAGCGTGACGAGGCGCTGCGTCTCCAAGAGCTTGTGGACGCCCGTCAGCTCGTGCTCCCGTCCGATGAACGTCGAGCGCTGCGCGGGCAGGTTGTGGATGAACGACTCGAGCGACCGCAACGCCGGGAACTCCCGGGGTAGGCCCTCGGTTTCCAATTGGTAGAGGCGCTGCGGCTCGCCGAGATCCTTCAGCCGGTGGCGGCCGAGATCGGCCAGGGCGGTGGTCTCGTCGAGATCGGCCTCGACGAGGGTCGCCGTCGATTCGGAGAGCAGTATCTGCCCGCCGTGCCCCGCGTCGCATATGCGCTTCGCCTTGTGGACGTTGTGTCCGACGTACTCGCCCTGGCTGATGACCGCTTCGCCCGTATGGAGGCCCATCCGAACCCGGATCACCATCTCGGCCGGCCAATCGTGTTCATCGAGGGCCAGCTGCCCGGCGACGGCCGCGCGGATCGAGTCCCTGGCACGGATGAAGGCGAAGAACAGCGCGTCGCCCTCGGTGGCGAACTCCTGCCCGCCCAATGCCTCGAGAGCGTCACGTAAGAGCGTCCGGTGGGTCTGCAGCAGTTCGGCGTACAGGTGGTCGCCTATCGCGGCGGCGCTCTCGGTCGAGCGTTCGATATCGGTGAACAGGAAGGTGACCGGTCCGGCGGACAAGTCAGTCATCGCCTTCTATGACCGCGCCCATCGAGACCTCCCCGCCCTCACCCGGCGAAGATACGCCGCCAACGCGCCCTTCACGTGAATCGTGCCGGTCCGCGAGGATGGCGTCTATGGACGATTACCCCGCGCTCTATGCACGATTACGTGGTCGCCGGAGGATCGGCGACTATACGGTCCGAAGAGCGAAGGGAGAGAGGTGTACAAGGCGATAGTCGTGGGGACGGACTTTTCGGAGACGGCGAGAGCCGCGGTGGATCACGCAGCCGAGCTGGCCAAGGCCTTCGGTGCCAAGCTGCACATCGTGACGGCCTTCAAGCCGGCCATGACCGCGAGCATCGCCGCCTCGAGCCTGGAGGCCATGGCCGCCGGGGGAGCCGAGTTCCTTCAGGAAGCCGACAGCGCGATCGCCAACGAGGTCGAGTCCGCGTTGAAGGACCTCGAGAAGAAGCTGTCGGGCGACGGCATCGGGGCCCAGACGCACAGTGCGGCCGGAGAGCCGGCCGACGCCCTCATCGAGGTGGCCGAGAAGACGAAGGCCGACCTCATCGTCGTCGGGAACCGCGGCATGGGCGGGGTGAAGCGTTTCGTCCTGGGGAGCGTCCCGAACAAGATCTCGCACCATTCGCCCTGCTCGGTGCTGATCGTTCACACGACGTAGCGCCTTCGCTTCGCTGCGGCGTGGGCGGCGGCCTTCGCTTCGCTGCGGCGTGGGCGGCGGCCTTCGCTTCGCTGCGGCGTGGGCGGGCTAGGAGCCGCGGGCGGCGCGCTTCTCCTTCTTGGCCCTCCGCTTCTCCTTGAGGGACTTGCCCTTCTTCTTGGACGCCTGATCCTTCTTCGGCTCGCCTCTGCCCTTCACGGTTCCTCCTGGTGGTTCCGGCGTTCGGCGGACAACCCCAATCATCGTGCAAACCGGCCTCCCGGTCGACAGAGCTCCAGTACCCTCTCCTTCGCATCTGTCGGGCCCGCCGATACAATCGAGGTCCCGAACGGGTGTTCTAGAGCTTCGCGGAGGGCTTGTTGAGCGACACCATCCATATCAGGGGTGCGCGCGAGCACAACCTGCGCAACGTCACCCTCGACCTGCCCCGGGACGCCCTGATCGTCTTCACGGGCATCTCCGGGTCCGGGAAGTCCTCGCTTGCCTTCGACACGATCTACGCGGAAGGGCAGCGCAGGTACGTGGAGTCGCTGTCGGCGTACGCGCGGCAGTTCCTCGGTCAGATGGAGAAGCCGGACGTCGACATCATCGAGGGTCTATCGCCGGCCATCTCCATCGACCAGAAGTCGGCGTCGCGGAACCCGCGTTCCACCGTCGGGACGATTACCGAGGTATACGACTACCTCCGGCTCCTCTACGCGCGCATCGGCAAGCCCCACTGCCATCAGTGCGGCCGTCCCATCCAGCGGCAGACCGTGGAGCAGATCACCGACTCGATCCTGGCGTGGGACGACGGGACGAAGCTGATGATCCTGGCGCCGATCGTCAAGGGACGGAAGGGCGAGTACGAGTCGCTCCTCGGCGACCTCGCGCGGAAGGGGTTCTCTCGAGCGCGCATCGATACAGAGATGCACGACCTCTCCGAGAAGATCCGCCTGCCCCGGTACAAGCAGCACACGATCGAGGTCGTCGTCGACCGCATTGCTCTGCGTGCCGACATCCGATCCCGTCTTGCCGACTCGCTCGAGACGGCGATGGGCCTCACGCAGGGCGTTGTCGACGTGGAGATCGTCGCCGAGGAGGCCAACGGCGGCGAACGCCACTCGTTCTCGCAGAACTTCGCGTGCCTGAACTGCGGGATCTCGTTCGAGGAGCTGGCGCCGCGGCAGTTCTCGTTCAACACGCCCTACGGCGCGTGCTCGCACTGCACCGGTCTGGGCTCGAAGCTGGA
>JBOGXL010000393.1:0-2598 GCA_050694575.1 Actinomycetota bacterium
ACGTAGAGCTCCTCCCACGCGTCGGGATCGTGACCCCGAGCGCGTTCAACAAGCGCCCTTAGCTCGTCCAGCCCCGCCACCCCGATCCGTTCATGCTGCGGCCGCCGAGATCGTCACACGCTCGTTCGTCGGCCCTTCGTCGCCGGTCGAGTGTGACACCGGCGTCACATCGACACATAAACGTGGCGGACTCGTACCGACGGGTGGGAGTCGGAGGAGTCCAAGAAGACGAAGGGGACTGCGCGACGCCCCTTCTCCCGACATCGGGCCTGAGGCCTGAGAGAGGAGGAGCACGTGCAGCAAACGCTCACGCACGATGGATCCGTTCGTCGAAAGCGGCGGCGACTCGCCGCCTTGGCGGCCGGGGTCGCAACGATCTTCATCGGCATCGCGATCGCGTTCTTCCTGACGAACCAGACGTTCGGCAACAACAGCGTCACCGGTGGGTCGCTCGTCGTGTCACAGACGGGGCTCCCGCTGGACTTCGGAGGTGACAAGGTCTACCCGACGTCGAAGGACAACCCAACCTACATCGTGGACGACACGTTCTCGCTGAACAACGACAACGACGTCGCGATCAGCTACCTGCTCACCGCCAACTGCTTCAACTGCTCCACAGATTCCAGCGTCCAGGCACAGTTCGACAACCTGTACGCGCGTATCTCGCCGCAGGTGGCCGGGCTCGGTTCAACGGTGGTGTACGGCCAGCCCGTCTACACAGGCAAGCTCGGCGGTCTCCAACAGCGAAACATCGGAAGCTTCGACCCCGATGAAGTGACGGCGTACCGATTCGAGCTGTGGCTGGCCGACGACGGGACCCAGCAGGCGCAGAACGTCACCAACGTGTTCGATCTGGTCGTCGGCGCCCGGACGCCACCCCTGCCGTCGTCGCCGCTGCCGACACCGACGCCGGCGCCGTAAGCGATCGCCCGCCACCGGGCGTGACCCGGGGCGGCCGGCGGCGCTGTACTCGCCGGCCGCTCCCGCGCCCGCCGAAGGAGGACGAGATGCACGGGGAGGTCACGCCGGCGAGGTGTCGCGCCGTCGCCGGCCTGGCGATCGCCACGTGCCTCGTCCTCCTCTCCGGGCGGCAGGCTTGGGGCGCCTACGAGTCGGCGGAGACGTTCGCGGGGAGTTGGGTCACGAGCGGTGCGGCCGGGGACGGTGAGGGCGATGCGGTATCGTCGCCGGCCGCCCCTCAGGCCACACCTGTGCCCTCCGAGACGGCTCCCGGCCCCTCATCGACTCCCGCTCCGTCTGAAGATCCGGCGTCCACCGCGGATCCGACGCCGAGCCCCGCTCCGACCACCGCGCCGACGGCTACGCCCAGCACAACGCACCCGACATCGTCCGCCACTCCCCCCGAGGCGAAACGGCCGTGAGGATCCTCGCCAAGATCCTCATCGTCGGGGTCACGGCCGCTTTCGCCGCGACCGCCGCCGGATTGGGCGCGTTCGTGGAGATCAGCCGCGCGACACCAGCCCACGCCATCCTCAGCGCCGTCCTCGCCGAACCCACGAGAGCTGCACTTCGCGACGCCCTCGGCCGCACAAACGCATACCGCCTAGCGGTTGATCGCGATCTAGTTGCCTTCGAGCTCCCACGCGCCGTGGCCGAGTCCGATCGCGAGGCGACAGAGCTCGCTCTCGTCCGCGGACGAGCCAGCGAGCTCTACGCGGGTAAGCTTCCGCCGGATCCCGGCGCCGACCGCACGGAGACGGGGCTCCCGCGCGCAATCACGAACCAGCTCAACGCCGAGCGTCACGAACGACTACGGTCCGCGTTCTTCGCCGCGCTACTCGCGACCGTGATCGCGCTGAGTCTGTGTTGTTACCTCGGACGGAACCCATTCGTGCTTCCCGCCATCTCACTGTCGCTCGGCGCGGCGGTGTCGGTCGTTCTCCGGTCCCTGCTCGCGAACACAGCGGCGACTGCGCCGGCAATCGCCGAGCGCACCCTTGCGCACGCGTCCACGTTTCCGGTCTCGATCGCGTTCGCTTTCGCCGCGTTGAGCTGGGCGAGCGCCGGGATGACCGCGGCCTATGCTCGACGCGCAGAAGGCGTCACCGCCAGGCGCCGATCATCAGCCCAGGAATCGCGCCCTCCGCGAGCATCGCCGTCGCCACTCCGGAGACGAAGTAGGCGACGAGGGTTCCGACGAAGTCAGGGGGTTGGGACTAGCGCGTGGACCGCGGAATACTCGTCACTTGGACGAGAGAGGGAAGCGTTCCAGCTCCTTGTACCGGGCCCCCTTGGGATGCAGCTGCGACTGAAACAGGACGACGTCGTCGACGTCGAAGGTCGCAGTGGGCGCCGAGACGTCGGGAACGTCGATGACGCGCGGTCGCGGGAATCGAGCGAGGGTCAGGTGGCCATGGAACGGACGACCCTCGGGCTCGAACCCGATGACCGCGAGCTCGCGCTCGACATCTCCGGCCAGCGCCGCCATCTGCTCGGCTCCGTCACCGACACCGATCCACAGGACGCGCGGCCGACGCAGGTTCGGGAACCCGCCGATCTCGGAGAACGCGGCGCGGAAGCCCCGATGGCGACCAGCCGCCGCGCGAACCGCGTCGGAGACCTCGCCCGTGCGTTCGT
>JBOGXL010000394.1:0-5275 GCA_050694575.1 Actinomycetota bacterium
GACACACGGTTGTGCGGCTCACACGTTCACCGAAACAACCGCGCGACAGGCGCTGGGATCCCGCATCGGGCGAGATAGACGCGACGGCGCTCGACGGCGTCGACGCGGTCGTCCACCTCGCCGGCGAGTCCATCGGCTCGCACCGATGGTCGGCCGAGCAAAAGAGGCGCATCCTCGACAGCCGTGTGCGCTCGACGGGACTGCTGCGCCGAGCCATCGAAGACCGGACGGATCGTCCGGCCGTGTTCGTCAGCGCCTCGGCCATCGGTTACTACGGGGACCGCGGCGATGAGGAGCTCGACGAGTCGGCACCGCCGGGCGACGGGTTCCTCTCGCAGGTGTGTGTGGCTTGGGAGAACGAAGCGCGAACCGACGCCACCCGCAGCGTGATGGTCCGCACCGGCCTCGTCATGACGCCCAAGGGCGGGGCGATGCAGCGGATGTTGCTCCCGGCCAAGCTCGGCCTCAGTGGGCCCATCGGCAACGGACGGCAATGGTGGAGCTGGATCACGCTCTCCGATCTCGTCGGTGTCTACCGGCACCTCGCGCTCAATTCGTCACTCGAGGGGGCCGTCAACGCGGCCGCGCCGAACCCGGTGCGCCAGAAGGAGTTCGCACGCGAGCTGGGCCGGGTCCTGCATCGGCCGGCGTTCGTCCCGCTGCCCAGGCTCGCGATCAAGGCCGTTCTCGGCGAGATGGGCGATGCGCTCCTGTTCGACAGCGATCGGTTGAGCTCGGACCGCATCCGGGACGACGGCTTCGCGTTCCGCCATCCGGAGTTGGCCCCCGCCCTTCACCACCTGCTCGATTAGCCCCCACCGCAAGCGGGTACCCGACGTTCGAGGAGGTGTTGGAGTATGGCCGAGCTCGACACGAGTGAGGGCTGGTGCTGTGACGGGCGTACGTACAAAGAGCACGCTCACGCGGACGGAAAGTGCTGCCAGCCGAAGGGGAAGAGCCTCGAGGAGCTCCCGACGAACGCGCAGGAGAAGGCACGCGAGAGGCTGGCGAAGGAGGGTGCCGACAAGAGCTCAGAGGCGGCCGACGCCGGCTAAGGCCGGTTTCTAGCTCGGCTCCCGACCGTTGACGCCCCAAGCGACGAGCCGGGCCGTCGAGCGCCGCATGTCTTCGAGACGGATCCCCCAGAACTCGAAGCCGTAGCGGTGCTCGGCGACGTGCGCGAGCAGCGAAACGAGAGCCGCTGCCTGCGCGCGCGGCTCCACCTTGCCGTCGCACGCGCGCACTATCGCGTCGCGTAAAGCGTCGGTGACCTGGCTCAGGAGATGCGTTCTGATGTTCCGGAAACGCAGATCGCCCTCGGCCGTCGCGAGATCGACGACTCGGAGGATCGTCGAGTGCCGCTCCCAAAGGTCGACGAACGCGTCGACGAGCTTGAGGGCGTCCTCGTAGCCGTCCGTCCGCCACGCGCCGTTGTTGATGATCTCGACGAGGTGCGGCCCTTCCTCCGCCAAGGCGTGGGCGAGCTCGGCAATCGCCGCCTCGACGTCGGTGAAGTACTGATAGAAGGTAGCCGTCGATGTGCGCGCGCGTTTGGCGATCTCGACGACGGTGAGGTCGCGGTACGAACGCTTCGCGAGCAGGTCGTTGGTCGCCCGGAGCAGCTTGTCCCGAGTCGCGCGCCCGCGACGGCCCGGGACGCGTCCGTCGACGGCACGCAGCGGCTCGCCCGTCACGACCAAGCCCCGAGGACGTCGTCCGTCGTACAGATCGTCGCGAGGATCGCGAGTGTGTTGTCGATCACCGAGCTCGCGTAGCTCGCTGGGATCCCCGCCACGGCGTCGCGCGGCAGCACGACCTGGTAGCCCGCGTTCACGGCATCCATCACGAGGTTCGTGATCCCAACGTTCACCGACACCCCGACCGCTACCACCGTGCGCGTGCCGAGGTTGCGCAGGAGCGCGTCGAGGTCGGTGCCCCACATCGGACCGATGCCGTGCAGCCGCGACGACACGAGGTCGGTCTCCTCGAGGCCTATCTCGTCGATGACCTGCACACCCTCGCTCCCCTGCGTCAGGGTCGCACCGGACTTCCGCGCGGCACCGAAGATCCGAGCGTTCGTGCTCGATCCGACACCGTCGGGTCGACGTTCGAAGATGCAATGAACGACGTGCGCGCCGACGCGGCGCGCCTGCTTCACCAGCCGCGCCCCGTTCGGGATCATCGCCTCGCGCGCCGCCTCGGCGAGCTCCGGGAAGACGGCGGTCTCGCCGAGTACGGCCTTCTGGCACTCCTGGGTGACCACCGCCGTGTGGGCGGGATCGACGAGGGACGCCAGCTCTATCGGCAACGAAAGGCTCCTAGCTCGGCGGGACGACGAAGCCGGCCACCGGCTCCCGTTCGTCGAAGACGGGTCCGATGGTCTTGGCCAGCCCCTCGGGCGTCCAGCTCCCTTCCGTCTCGAAGCGTTCCTCGACGCGCGGGCCCTGCAGAAGCGTCACCTGGTTGCCCCAGACGATGAAGACCTGACCCGTCACGCGAGCGGACTCCGGCGAGGCGAGGAACGCAACGAGTGGAGCCACGTTCTCGGGAGCCCACGTATCGAAGCCGTCCTCGGCCTTCTGCCCGAAGACCTCCGGCATCGACGTCTCGGTCATGACGGTGCGGGCCCGCGGCGCTATGGCGTTCGCGGTGATCCCGTACTTCACCATGGCGCTGGCCGTCGACGTGGTCAGCGCGATGATTCCGGCCTTAGCGGCGGCATAGTTGGGTTGGCCGGGAGAACCGAAGAGCGCGGCTTCCGACGTCGTGTTGACGATGTGGCCGTAGACGTCCCGGCCTTCCTTCGCGCGCAGACGCCAGTACGCCGTCGCGTGGCGCATCGTCGCGAAGTGGCCCTTGAGGTGGACGCGCACGACGGCGTCCCACTCGGCCTCCTCCATGTTGAAGATCATCCTGTCGCGGAGGATGCCGGCGTTGTTCACGACGACGTGGAGGTCGCCGAAGTGCGCGACGGTCTCGTCGATCAATTGCTTCGCGTAGGCGTAGTCCGCGATGTCGCCGAAATGTGCTATCGCCTTCCCCCCGGCGCCCTCGATCTCAGAGACGACCTCGTGCGACGGATCCTCGCTCGATCCCGAACCGTCCAGCGCGGCGCCGAGGTCCTGCACGACGACCGTTGCGCCCTCGCGCGCGAGCTCGAGGGCTTCGGCGCGACCGAGTCCGCGCCCGGCCCCCGTAACTATGGCGACCTTGCCGTCCAGGAGTCCCATGACTAGATCCTTTCGATGATCGTTCCGGTGCCCAGCGCACCGCCGCAGCACATCGCGACGAGCGCCCGCTCCGCATCGCGGCGCTCGAGCTCGTGCAGCGCCGTCGTGATGAGGCGGCTACCGGTGGCTCCGACCGGGTGTCCGATGGCGACGGCACCGCCGTTGACGTTGACGCGCTCGCGATCCGGCTCGTACACCTGCATCCAGGACAAGACGACCGACGCGAAGGCCTCGTTCACCTCGAAGATGTCGAAGTCCGACATCGACATGCCGGTCTTGTCGAGGAGCTTGCGCGTGACGTCCACGGGTCCGTCGAGCAGGTAGTACGGGTCAGAACCCACGACCGACTGGGCGACGATGCGAGCCCGCGTCTTCAATCCCTCGGCCTTCGCCCGCTCCTCCGACATCCACAGCACAGCCGAGGCGCCGTCCGAGATCTGCGACGAGTTGCCGGCCGTGTGGATCCCGCCCTCGACGACCGACTTGAGGTTAGAGAGCGCCTCGAGCGACGTCTCCCGGATGCCCTGGTCCTTGGAAACGACGGTCTTCTCCGTCGTGGGCTGCTTGTCCTCACCGACGACCGGCGCCTCGACCTTCATCACCTCACGGTCGAAGTGGCCCTCGTCCCACGCGAGCTTGGCCTTCTCCTGCGACCACAGGCCGAAGCGATCGACGTCCTCCCTCGTGATCCCGCGATTCTTCGCGATGCGCTCGGCCCCGGTGAACTGATCGGGAGAGTCCCACGGCCAGCCCTCGGCGATCCACGCGCCCGGGCCGTTCATGATGTTGGACCCCAGCGGCACCCGGCTCATGGCTTCGACGCCGCAGGCGATCCCGACGTCGATACCGCCCGTCGACACCAACCCGGCGATCAGGTGGTTCGCCTGCTGCGACGAGCCGCACTGCGTGTCGACGGTAGATGCGGCCGCTTCGTACGGGAGCCCGGCCAGGAGCCACGCCTGCCTGGCGACGTTGCCGGCCTGCTCACCGGCCTGGGTGACGCAGCCACCGACGATCTGCTCGACGAGCCCGGCATCGATGCCGGAGCGCTTGATCACCTCCACCTGCACGGCCGCCAGCAACTCGGTGGCGTGCAAGCCGGACAGCCACCCGTTACGCCTTCCGATCGGCGTGCGAACCGCTTCGATGATCACGGGACTGCCCACTATTGCCTCCTTTGGACCGGGGGGACCGCACGCACGGCGGTCCCGTTGCGTCTCATCCTGTATTGCGAGCGTGCTACTCCCCCCGGACCCCCCTGTTCGTGTCCTTGAACGGTACTTCCTTGTCCGGGCGCGGCTCCCTCGGGAGACCGAGCACGCGGTCGGCTATCGCGTTGCGTTGCACCTCGTCGGTACCGCCGCCGATGTGCAGCGCCGCCATGCCGAGGAACCGCTGCTGCGGACTCCCCTGCCAGTTGTCGGGGGAGACCCCCGAACCCCCCGGCGCGAGCATCCCGTCCGGGCCGAGCAGCTCTATCGCGTTCAACGCGGACACCGACCCGAGCTGGGCCATCAGGAGCTTGATGACCGATCCCTCCGCTTCGGGGATACGGCCCGTGAGCAAGGCTGTCTGGACGCGCGTGTTGAGCACGTCGAGGATGGTCTTCCTCGTATAGATCTCCACGAGGTGCTGGCGGACGAGCGGGTCGTCGTTGCGCCCGCTCTCGCGGGCGATGCGCACGATGTCGTCGAAGGGCATGGCGAAGCTGCCGATGCCCCCGCCGATGGACGAGCGCTCGTGCAGGAGCGTCGTCATCGCGACCGACCACCCCTCGCCCGGCTCCCCGACACGATCGGTGTCGGGGATCTCGACGTCGTTGAAGAAGACCTCGGCGAAGTGCGCACCGCCGTCGATCTGCCGCAAGGGACGAACCTCGACGCCGGACGCGTGCATGTCCAGAAGCAGGAAGACGAGGCCTTGTTGCTTCGGCAGGTCGGGGTCGTAGCGGGCGATGAGCAGTCCCCGGTCGGACTCCGACGCGCCCGAGCTCCACACCTTCTGCCCGTTGACGATCCACACGTCGCCCGAACGTTCGGCTCTCG
>JBOGXL010000395.1:0-5100 GCA_050694575.1 Actinomycetota bacterium
GCCCGTCACGGCCTAGGCCTTCGGGACGAGCCCCACCGGGCAGGAGACGCCCGTCCCTCCGATGCCGCAGTACCCGTGCGGGTTCTTCGCCAGGTACTGCTGGTGGTACGGCTCGGCGTAGTAGAAGGGCGGCGCGTCGGCGATCTCGGTGGTTATCTCTGCGTAGCGCGCCTGCTCGAGCGCCTTCTGGTACATCTCACGCGACGCTTCCGCCTCTTCACGCTGGGCCGGCGTGTAGGTGTAGATCGCGGATCGGTACTGGGTTCCCACGTCGTTGCCCTGTCGCATGCCCTGTGTCGGATCGTGCGACTCCCAGAACACGCGGAGCAGATCCTCGTAGGTCACCTGCTTGGGGTCGTACACTACGAGCACGGTCTCGGCGTGTCCGGTCATCCCCGAGCACACCTCTTCGTACGACGGGTTCGGCGTGTAGCCGCCCGAGTAACCGGCCGCGGTCGTGTACACACCGGACGTCTCCCAGAACTTCCGCTCGGCCCCCCAGAAGCACCCGAGGCCGAACTGCGCTTGCTCGAGGCCGTCCGGGAACGGCGGCCTGAGAGGGTTCTTCAGGACGACGTGGATGTCGGGAACCGGCATCTCCTGGTCGCGCCCGGGCAACGCCTCTTCGGCGGCAGGCATGCGAGCCTTCGTCCGGAACATCAGCGGCGGGCCTTGAGATAGGCGCCGGCGCTGAGGCCGACGAGCGTAAGGGCGGCAGCGAACTCGCCGAACCACCACAGACCGAAGGCGTGATGTCCCGACGCCGGACACGCGAAGACGCCGGTCACGAAGATCGATGAAGCGACGAACGAGGCCGTAGGCGCCCACGGACGGCGCCGCACGAGCCCGACGAAGGTCGCGGCTATCGCCGCCAACAGGGCGTTCGAGACCACGAACGCCCACCACGGATAGGTCACTTCGGCGGGAGCCGGCTCCAGAACGAGCGCGAGGGGAAGCAGGACGGCCCACGCGACCATCAGTGAAACCGACGCACGTCGTGAAAGCCGTTCGTCCTTTAGTTCGGCGGTCGCCGGGCGGGTACGCAATCGCTGCTCGGTCAGGGCCACGGTTCTCCTCCTCGTTGTCCTGCACCCAGTATGCCCGCGTATGGTCTTGAGCCATGCCGTCCGTTGCGGAGCTCCTGGGGGCCGAGGCCGTCGGCGAGGGGGCCTTTCGGTTCGAGGTGCCGGTTTCGCTCCACGGCGCGTTCGGCGGAGCCTTCGGCGGGATCGTGGCGGCATGCACCCTGATCACCGCTCGGTCCGTGGTGTCAGGGCGAGTGCCGAACGCCCTCGACATCCGCTTCATGCGCGGGCTGCGCGCGGGCGGAGCGGTGGCGCGGGGGACGGTCTTGCACTCCGGACGGAGCCTGTCCAACGTCTCCGTGGATCTGCGCGACGAGGGAGACCGGCTGTGCGCTCGGGCGACCATCTCGCTGGTCGATCCGTCGGTGCTGCAGCCCGTCGTCCGTCCCGGTCCGCAGCCCGGCGCATGGAAATCCCATGACGAGGCCACCCCGTGGCCGGCTGTGGCACCCATCGTGGCCACCATCGACTCGCGGCTCGTGGGCAACGACGGGCTCGGATACGCGACGGCCATGAAGATCCCGTGGGACGTCGCTCCCGATTCCTCGGCCGAGTCGGCGTGCATGGCTGCCGACATGGCCGTCGGACCGCCGCTCGGGGCGCTTGCTTCCGACGGGGCATCGACGCCGAACCCTGACCTCTCGTTGCGGTTCTGCGGCGAGGTGACGGAGCAGATCGTCGTCGGCCTGGGCCGGCTGGACCGCGCCGCCGGCGGCGTCGCGGCGGTTGGCGTTCAGGTGTGGTCGGGGGCTGAGCTCGTCGCGACGGGAGTGTCGACCGCGCTCATGATCCCCTTGCCGTGAGCGATCTCGATCCTGCGCGCACGGCCCTCGTCACCAACGAGTGTCAGGTCGGTGCGATCAGTGACGAGGCGCTGTGGCCGGCGCTCCGCGAGGCGGCCGTCCCGATGGTCCCCGTCTTGGCCCGGTTGGTCGATGATGCCCGGCGTGCCGGCGTGCGGATCGTGCACTTCCTCGCCGTGCGCAGACCGGACATGCTCGGCGCCAACCGCATCGCGCCGTTGTTCGACGTGTCGACGCGAGCGAAGAACCTCGTTCTCGGGAGCTCGTCGGTGGAGTTGATCCCGGAGCTCGGCCCGGAGCCGTCCGACCTCGTGCTGCGGAAGACCCATGGAGTCGCATCGATCCGTTCGACCGGTCTCGACAACGTGCTGCGCAACCTCGGCGTCGACACGGTAGTGCTCACCGGCGTTTCGCTCAACGTAGCCATCCCGGCCCTCGGCTTCGAGGCGGTGAACCTCGGTTATCGGGTCGTGATCCCGCGGGACGCGGTGGCGGGAGTGCCGATCGAGTACGGGGACGAAGTGTTGAGGAACTCGATGTCCCTCGTTGCCGACGTCGTGGACGCCGACGATGTTCGCGCGATCTGGGCTGACTGCTGATCGCGAGATGTCACTACCAGAATGTATGTTCGTATCGAGATGTTGCTCGATGTATCCTCCCTCACCGTCGAAGACCGTCTCGTCGATGTCCACGAACGGATCAACCGCTCGTATGCGGATCTCTTCGATCTGATCGTCGAGCTCGAGCGACGCGAGGCCTACCTCGTGGACGGCGCGAGGAACATGGCCGACTGGCTCGGCTATCGCTTCGGCTATACGGAGCAGACAGCTCGCGAGTTGTGTCGCGTGGCGCAGGCCCTGCAATCGCTACCGGCGATCGCCGACGCGTTCCGCGAAGGCCTGCTGACGCTGGACAAGGTCCGCTGGCTCACCGAGTTCTGCACGATCGCCGAGGACGAAGCGTGGGCGAACGACGCGGTCGGCATGAGCGCAGGGCAGGTGCGGTCGATCGCTCTCCATCGCCGACGCTTGGCACGTGAGCTGTCGGACAAGCGCTTCAAGCGGCGCTATCTCCGCATCGTCCCGGACACCGAAGAAGGCGTCGTGCGGCTGTGGGGGCGGCTGTCCGATAGCGAAGGGATGCTCGTGAAGCGAGCGATCGATAGGGCGGCCGAGAGTCAGCCCACCGACGCTTCGATCTCCCACGAACAACGTTGCGCCGACGGACTCGTCCAGCTCGCATCGCTTTCGTTGGGCGCCGACCCCGATCCGGACCGCGCCACGGTGGTGTGTCACGTCGACGCCACGGTGCTCGCGTCCGAGGACGGCGTCGCGACTATCGATGGTCTGATGCCCGTGGGGGCCGAGACGGTGAGACGACTGGTGTGCGACGGCAGGCTGCAAACGATCGTGCACGACAGCGAAGGTCATCCCATAGGTGTCGGAAACGTCACGAGAGTCGTTCCGCACTACCTCCGTCGCTCGCTCCTGGATCGCGACGGTGGTTGCGCGTGGCCCGGGTGCACGAGCAGGCGCTGGCTGCATGCGCATCACGTGATCCACGTCGCTCACGGGGGCCGCACAGACGAGGACAACCTGCTGATGCTCTGCGGATCCCATCATCGCCGGGTGCACGAGGGCGGCTGGCGGATGCGCGGGAAACCGGGCCGAGATCTGCGGATCATCCGTCCGGACGGACGTGAGTTGGGAGCCGGGCCTCGCTCGAAGGGGTCGGCGCAACTGGGGCCCAGAGGGCCGTAGCCGGGCCGTCAGGCAGTTGTGGCGTCGACGGCTCGATTGGGTAATAGGTGGGCGCCAAGAGTCAATCGCCGGCGTCGCTTTCAAGGTGCGCGGCGTCGAACACCGACATAACCGTCGTTCCGATGCTCAGGAAGCCTGCGACGAAGGCGAGAAGGATCGCCCAGGTGAGGTCTTCCCGTGTTGGATGCAGCCCACCAAGCACCCAGGGCAGCACGACCAACAGTACCGAAAGGACGGACGTCACGACCTCGAGCACGAAGAACATCCCCGATTGGATGGCCGAGGAGACGCCCCGCACGCGCAGGACCGTGTCGACGTTCGCCACAACGAGCAGCACGCTCAGGAATGCAAAGAGCACTCGCGACCAGACCGGCTCCAGGGCCACCAGAGACAGCGATAACGCGATCGGGATCGCGAAGACGAGCAGCGTTATCCGGGTCCCCGCACGCAGGTAGGTCTCGAACGTCGACCGCGCTTCGCCCCACCGGCGCAAGCCGGTCTCGACGTAGAAGAAGACACCGACCAGGAACAGGCCGATGAGCGTCGCGGAGACCTCGGCCATGGTGAGGAGGAACACGTCGGAGACTTCACGCACTATCCGAGAGCCTCGTCGATGCGCGTCAGGACGTCCGGCGTCAGCTTGTGCAGAACGTCGAGGGCGCCGAGGTTCTCCCGCAGCTGCTCCACGCGGCTGGCCCCGAGGATCACCGACGAGACGTTCGGATTGGCCGCGCACCAGGCGATCGAGAGCTGGGCCAGCGAGCAGCCGAGGTCGTCGGCGATGTCCTTGAGACGACGCACGGAGGCGTTGAGCTCCTCGTCGGTGAGCCGGCTCTGCAGCCACTCGTACCCGGGGAGGTTGCCCCGGCTCCCCTTCGGGATCCCGTCGAGATACTTGCCGGTGAGCAGTCCGGAAGCCAGCGGCGACCAGATCGTTGTCCCGATGCCGATGTCTTCGTACAAGCGCGCGTATTCCCGCTCCACGCGCTCGCGCTCGAAGAGGTTGTACTGCGGCTGCTCGACGATCGGTTTGCGCAGGTGGTGCCTGTCGGCGATCTCCCACGCCGCGCGGATCTCGTCGGCCGTCCACTCCGACGTCCCCCAGTACAGGGCCTTGCCCGAGGAGATGATGTCCGACATCGCCCACACCGTCTCCTCGATGGGCGTGTGCGGATCGGCCCTGTGGCAATACAGAAGGTCCACGAAATCCAGGCCGAGCCTGTCGAGCGATCCGTCGATGGCCTGCATGAGGTACTTGCGGTTGAGCGTGTTGCGCCGGTTCGGCTCCGGCGCCAGGCCCCAGAAGACCTTCGTCGATATCACGTAGGACGCGCGCGGCCACCCCAGGGACGCGATCGCGTTGCCCATGATCCGCTCCGACTCGCCGCCGGCGTACGCCTCGGCGTTGTCGAAGAAGTTCACGCCGGCGTCGTAGGCCGTGCTCATGATCTC
>JBOGXL010000396.1:0-2868 GCA_050694575.1 Actinomycetota bacterium
TCATCGTTCGTTGGTCCACGGTGTGCCTCCTGTAACAACCCTTGTTACAAGGGTATGGGATCGGGTGGGCTCGTCAAACGCTCCTCCCGTAGGGGTTCAACTCGACGTGTCGGAGGGGCGAGTCGACCCCTAAGTACACTTCCGATCCTTCGAGGTGAACTCACGCTCGCGACCCGGTCTGGCTGTTGACACCTCGAACTCGTCCGGAGGAGCCTGAGCAGATGGAGTCGCCCCAGACGCGCTACACGAAGCGTGCCGACGGCACCTATATCGCGTATCAGCTGTTCGGAAGCGGTGACATCGACCTCGTCTTCGCTCGCGACAGCTTCAACCACCTCGAACTCCAATGGGAGGAGCCGCGTTATTCGGGCTTCCTCCGTCGACTCGGATCGTTCGCGCGCGTGGCCATCTTGGACACTGCGGGGGCGGGCATGTCCGACGCCGTGAGCAACGCGGAGCCGATGCTCGATCTGTGGGCAGACGACACGCTCGCGATCATGGACGTCTGCGGCTTCGAGCGGCCTGCGCTCGTAACTGCCTCAGCCGGGGCGACACGAGGCGTCATGGCGGTCGCCTCGCGCCCGGACCGCGTGTCGGCGTTTGTTGCCTGCGACGGCTTCGCGCGTTTGTCTACTTCAGTCGCTCCCGGCGAACTCGACGGAGCGAACTGGACGGGCCGTTTCCCCACCGACGAAGGCGTTCCGGAGCGCCTTCGCACTTGGATCAATCGATATCGGCGCCTATCGGCAACCGCGGGGCACGCCGAGCGGATCCTGAGATTCGCGCAGCAGATCGACGTGCGGCACCTGCTTCCGACCGTCGGTGTGCCTACGCTCGTCATCGCCCATGCCGACAACCCAACCCTTCCGGAGCGGGCGCAAGAGATGGCCGACGGCATTCCGGGTGCACGGCTCGTCGAGCTCCCCGGGCGAACCCTCGCTGGATGGATCTATCCAGATGTCGACGCCGTCGCCGATGAGATCCGCCACTTCCTCACTGGAGCGAAGGGCGCTCCCGAACCCGATCGTGTTTTGGCGACAGTGCTCTTCACTGACATCGTCGACTCGACGGCCAAGGCGAACGAGATCGGTGACCGGCGTTGGCGTGACCTTCTTGACGCGCACGACGAGATTGTTACTGGCCGCGTTGATCGCTTCGGCGGGCACCTCGTGAAGTCCACGGGCGACGGGCACCTTGCCACGTTCGACGCACCCGGCCGTGCCATTCGCTGTGCCTGTGCCATTCGCGACGACGTGATGCGACTGGATCTGTCCATGCGAGCAGGACTTCACACAGGTGAAGTGGAGCGTAGGGGTGATGATCTCGGCGGTGTGGCGTTGGCGCTTGCTCGTCGCGTGTGTGACTCCGCTGGTGCCGGCGAGGTGCGTGTTTCCAGCGCCATCCCTACGCTTGTCGCCGGTTCGGGACTCGAGTTCGAGGAACTCGGCGAGCACGAGGTAAAAGGTATGCCCGGGACGTGGGCGATCTATAACGTGAAGACGTAAGAAGTTCCCGGTGTCGGAGGGGGGACTCGAACCCCCACCCTCGGTGAAGAGGACTAGGCCCTCAACCTAGCGCGTCTGCCAATTCCGCCACTCCGACCTGCGGCGATGATACTGCGTGGTCCCGGCTGGTCCCGGTGCGGGCCCAAACCGAGCCCAGGCGGTGGCGAGTGGTGCACGACCGGGGAAGGTCTGCGCACTTCGCCGGACACACCTCGATCTGTCGCCCTTGTCCGGACCGGGCCGCGTCATATCACGCCACATGCTTTTCGCCACTTCGCGGCGACCCACCTCTTGGACCAGGGGTGGGCGCCTCTACAGGTCGCACGTTTTCTGGGGCATGCCAACGACGCGCTTGTTCGTTCGCTCTACGCGAACCACATCGTGGACACGACGCAGAAGGAGATCGGGAGAGCAGCGAGCCGACTGATCTTCAGGGATTAGCGTCCGAACCAACGTCGCTGAAGCGTTCGGATCTTCCCATTGGCCTTCAGCTTTTCCAGCGCTTCGTTCACCAGGGTGATGAGGCCGAAGTTGTTCGGCGCTGCGGCCAGAACGTACCGGTCCGGCGTCTCGATGGTGTCCGTCACTGCGAGGTCGTTCACTCCGGCCACCGCGTGCTCGACGGCGGGAAGGTCGTCGATCGCGGCATCGATCGCCCCTTCACGAACGGCAGGCGCGAGGTCGTCGGATGCTTCGAGCCGGACGATCCTCGTCCCGGCCTCGAGATGTTGCCGGAGCCACGCTTCGCCCCGGCTCCCTCGTACGACACCTATCGCGCGTCCGGATAGGTCGCCTGAGTCGGCCACGGGCGGCGGATCGACGGCTTTCGTCAGCAGGCCGAGATGTGCCGGAAGGTACGGCTCGGACAAGCAGACCTCACCACGCAGCCGCGGACGGTCGATCAGCGCCGAAGCGGCGAGGTCGTGCCGCTCGGCGAGCAAGCCCGGGATCAGCGCCCCCGACGTGCGGTTCACGAGCAGCACCTTCAACCCGAGCTGGTCGGCTATCGCGTCCGCCAGCTCGACATCGAAGCCGGCCGGCTCCCCGGTCTCCGGATGGTCGAAGGCGAAGGGCGGGAACGCGAAGTCCGTGCCTACGGTCAGCACGTCCGGACGGATCAGGCGCACGGCCTGACCGCGACAGGTGGGTTCGTCCTTCGGCGTACACGCCGGAGACGAGAAAATGAGGGCGGCGATAAACACCGCGAGAGGTCGGGATCGCAAGGGCACGATGCTAAGCTAAGGCCTCTCTATGCAGCGGAAACGCGGCCTTAGGCTCGGTCGGCCGTTCGGATCCCCGCTCCTCGTCCATCGGTCGTGGTTGGGAGCCGGCGCGCTGTTGATCGTGCATCTCGCGTTCACGA